>JALUJE010000246.1:0-15428 GCA_027057185.1 Helicobacteraceae bacterium
GCATAAGTGAGCGGGAACTAAAAACCAAAGTCAAAGAAAATCTGCTCAACAAAAAACTCTACCAGACAATCACCTACTCCAAACTCACGCCGCCGAGTTCCCATGAAATTGAAGAGTATTACCGTCTGCATAAAGCACAGTTTGTACGCCCCGAATCCTTTGAGGTTATTCTCTACCATTCACGTTCGGCAGAAAAGCTACAACAACAAGTTACCAGTCCAATGTTTTACTCTCCCGATATTCACACCGAATCTCTGACCTTGCACTATGGTGCAATTGATCCCAATCTTGCCAATCTGATCTATCAGACAAAAATCAATAACTTCACGCCGATTATTCCTGACCCCAAAGGCGGTTATATGACTTTTTTTGTCAAAGAGAAGTCCAAAACACAAACTGACAATATTGAAGCATACACCGCGGAAGTCAGTGCCGCCATTTTAGCAGACAAACGAACGCAGCTGCTCAACGACTACTTCTCACGTTTACGTCTTAATGCCGATATTAAAACGTTAAGACTTCCTAAAGGGTGAGTCCGGGTATTGCCCTCGCCTACTATGATATAATTCGCATCAAATATGACTAAAAAGGGACATCATGGGCTTAAAATCGGACCGTTGGATTCGTGAAATATCACTGCAAAAAGGGATGATTACCCCTTTTTGTGAAGATCAGGTAGGGCAAGGCGTAGTCAGCTACGGTCTAAGTTCCTATGGCTACGATATTCGCGTCAGCGAAGAATTTAAAATTTTTACCAATCTCAACTCTACCGTTGTCGATCCAAAATGTTTTGATGATGCCAACGTGATTGATTTTAAGGGTGATATCTGCATTGTACCGCCCAACTCATTTGCCTTGGCACGTACCGTTGAATACTTTAAAATTCCACGCGATGTCTTGGCAATCTGTCTGGGAAAATCAACGTATGCGCGCTGTGGCATCATCGTCAATGTTACACCGTTTGAACCGGAATTTGAAGGGCATATCACTATAGAAATATCCAACACCACGCCCCTCCCTGCCAAAATTTATGCCAATGAGGGGATTGCTCAGGTACTCTTCTTACAGGGTGATGACGCTTGTGAAACCAGTTACAAGGACAAACAGGGAAAATATCAGGGACAACAGGGCATTACCTTACCACGCATTTTACAGTAAGACCCTTTTTACATGTATAAGTATAAGTACCTTTTAGGCACAGCCATGTTATCATTTCAAATATATTACTAAAGGATTGCTTGGATGCTACACGAGTACAGAGACATCATTACCCACATGAAACAAAATGAAGCGGCAAATGCCCATTTTTTACGCATTTTCGATAAACACAATGCACTTGACGATCAGATCAATAAAGCAGAAAATGGCGATATTCCCATGACCGATCTCGAAATTGAAAAATTAAAAAAAGAGAAGCTGCTACTTAAGGATGAAGCCTACGGCATTTTGATGCAATACAAAAAAGAGCATCAACTCTAATCTGCACGGCATCATACCCTACGGTGATGCCAGAAACGCCACAACCCGCTCTGGGGGTCTGGCAATAATTGCGCGGTCGTTGTGTATCACAATCGGTCGCTCAATCAGCCTAGGGTGTGCCACCATGGCAGCTATGAGCTGTGCCTCATCCTCCACCTCTTTTAACCCCAATTCTTTATAACACTCTTCTTTCGTACGCATGAGCTCCCGTGCCGATACCGATAGTTTTTTCAACACGCTACCAATATCTTGTTCCAAGAGCGGTGCTTCCAAATATTTAAACACCTCAACGTTCACACCCTTGTCTTCTAGCAGTGCCAATGTTTGTCGTGATTTGGAACAGCGCGGGTTATGCCAAATGGTAATCATCTATTAATCCTTATTACAATATCTCTATGATAGAATCATACCAAAAATATAGATGTCAATCAGCTTAGGAATCCATGGAACCGTTACGTCTCTTTGCCCTGCAACTTAAAAGCTCCTTTCGTGACCTCTTACCCATTATTGTTGTAATCACATGTTTTCAGACCTTTATATTGCAACAGGTACCCGAAGGACTTGATTCCATTCTCATTGGACTGTTCATTGTTGCCGTCGGATTGGCACTGTTTATTCAGGGGCTTGAAGTAGGCATTTTTCCTATTGGGGAAAACCTGGCTCACGAATTTGCTGCCAAAGGCTCCGTATTGTGGTTATTGGCATTTGCCTTTTTAATGGGGTTCTCTACCACCATTGCCGAGCCCGCACTCATTGCCATAGCCCAAAAAGCGTCTCTTATTAGCGAAGGAAGAATCGATGCCTTTGTCTTGCGCATTTGGGTAGCCTTTTCTGTCGGCTTTGCCATTGCATTAGGCACTTTTCGGATTCTCACGGGACATCCCATTGCCTACTATATCATCAGCGGATACATTCTGGTCGTGGCACTGACCCCTTTGGTTCCCGTAGAAATTGTCGGGCTGGCATACGACTCGGGCGGGGTGACCACGTCAACAGTAACCGTACCGCTAGTGGCTGCCCTTGGTGTGGGTTTGGCGGCCAGTATTCGCGGTAGAAATCCGGTTATTGACGGATTCGGACTTATTGCTTTTGCATCACTCACTCCCATGATTTTCGTACAACTTTATGGACTGTATGTCTATTCCTTTGCTGATCCTGCTGCACTGGAATCTCTCTCAAGCGTGAGCACCACCGTTTCAGAGCCGGCACACGGCATCGCCGAAACACTCCAGACGCTCGTTTATGAGCTGCTAAGCGTCATTACCGATATCTTGCCCATTTTAATAGTGATTTTCTTTTTTCAATATGCCATTATCAACAAAGCTCTTCCCAATCTTCCTAAAATTTCATTAGGTATTGTATTGGTTATTCTGGGGCTGTATGCATTTATTGTCGGACTGCAGATGGGGCTCTTTCCTATCGGCGAGTCCATGGCAAAACAGCTTACAGAGCAGGGTAATGTACACTATATCTATCTTTTTTCATTTCTCATCGGTTTTTCTACGACCATGGCAGAACCGGCACTTTTGGCAATTGCTATGAAAGTTGAAGAGATCTCCGGCGGTGCCATTAAACAAAAAATTTTACGTATTGTTGTTGCCGTAGGAGTGGCATTGGGTATTGCTCTGGGAGCTTACCGCATTATCAGTGGTGATCCTATTCACTACTATATTATTGCGGGGTACCTTATAGTCATCGTCTTGACATTTTTTGCCCCAAAATATATTGTACCCATTGCCTATGATTCAGGCGGAGTGACCACATCAACAGTGACCGTACCACTGGTGGCGGCACTGGGACTGGGACTGGCCACCAATATTGACGGGCGCAGTCCACTGATTGACGGCTTTGGGCTTATTGCCTTTGCCTCACTGTTTCCAATGATTACCGTACTAGGCTACGGTATTGTTTCCAATTTATCTCAACACAAGGAGTAAAAATGAGATTTGCAATGGTCATTGCTATTGTGGCGGATACCCTAGAAGACCAAGCCATTGATATTGCCAAAGAACACGGTGCCGGCGGTGTCACCATCATGAAGGGCAGTGGTATCGGTTTAAATGAGAAAAAAACCTTTTTCGGACTAACCTATGAACGAGCCGAATCAGTGTTACTGTTTATTTTAGAGAAAAAAATCTCACTCAAAGTCATGAAAGCACTCAATCGAGAACTCGACTTGGAACATTCCGGTCATGGCATGGTCGTGACCATGCCGCTTGATCATATTGCCGGCATTCCACAAAATCAACTTGAAAAATTTCAAGAACAGCTGAAAGAGGAGATACAACCATGAGGCCTACCCTTGTCAAAGATGCTATGAAACCCAAAGCAGAGGTTATTACCATCTCTGCAATGGCAAAAGTTCGAGACGTGCTAGAAGCCATGAATCACAATAATGTCAAATCGGTCGTTGTCAATAAGACCAATCCCCATGATGCCTACGGTATTGTCACATATTCCAATATTTTAGAAGCCCTTTTCTCTAATGATGGCGATATGGATCTGCTTAACGTTTATGATATCGCGTCCAAGCCGATGGTACAAATTTCCAAAGAGCTGGATGTGAAATATGCCGCGCGTATGATGGTCAATCATAAGATTACGCGCCTGTTAGTAACCGTCAACGGCGAACTTGAAGGACTTTTGACCATGAACGATATCATGAAAGTCCTGTTAAAAGAAGTCGCTGCAGAATTAGAGTAGGTAGCGTTTCATCCAATACGAGAGAGCATATAGACCCCAAACATGATGTTTAAAGCGTCCTCGACGAGCCTTTTCGAGATACTTTTGCAATACATCACGATGAAACAGTCCACTCTGTTCATTGACTTCAGTAATGAGTTCCAATGCTCCTGAAGCACTCAGATACTCCATATAGGGGTTGGAAAATCCTTTTTTCTTTCGAGATATAATAGACGTATTCAAATAACGACGTGCCAGCTCTTTTAGTATGCTCTTTGTTCCATCAGAGCCCAGTCGTGCGTGAGCATTGTATGTGAACACTTGTTCTACCAGATGGTGATCTAAAAATGGTGTACGTGCCTCAATGGAGTGTGCCATCGAGACTTTATCCAGCTTCATTAAAAAATGTTCTGCCTGAAACAGCTTTAAATCAATGTAGCTATACCACAATGTCGCATCATCAGCATACTCAGAAGCCAGAAACCGTTGTCGATAGTGTTGCAGATAGCAGTAAGAATGATTGTCCTTAACATTGCGCCGCAACAATCTATTTTGCTGCAGGTCACTAAAACGTTCACCCGAAGTTCGGAAGAGTAGCTGTTTGTTAAAGATTCGTTTATACCACTCCCATTCTCGATTCATTGAAAAATTGGAACGAAAATATTTACGTATCCAGTTGGTGTTGTGTAGCGTTGCCAGAGATTCTATCTCAAAATACTCTCGGTAGTGACGGTACCCCAAGAAAATCTCATCACTTCCCTCTCCACTCAGTACGACCTTATAGCCCTGACGCCGAATCTCTTGAAATAATAAAAAGAGCGGTACGGCGGCCGGATCGTTTAACGGTTCATCCATACTCTCCATGACCTTGGGAATGGTATTCATAAAATCAGACCGATCAATCTCTAATGAACAGTTGTTCACACCTAAATAACGCGCCGTTTCCGCTGCATTGACACGCTCGTCATATGCCCCATATTCACGATACCCCAAAGTAAACGTGGTAAAATCGGGGATTCGCTCCCGTGCTATGGCTGCAATCATAGCACTATCAATACCCCCGGAAAGAAGACCAGCAACCGGAACATCTGCCTGCAGACGTAGTGCAATCGATTCTCGAAGCAACAACTCGGTTTGCACGGTGCAACCGGACGATCGCTCAACTGAAAGATCATAATACGTATGTTTATGGATGTTACCATTTTCATATAGTAAGTAGCTGCCCGACTCTAACTTCTCAATTCCTTCATAAAAGGTATGTGGTGGAGCAGGTGCCAAAAAACTCAGATAACTCGACAAAGCATCTTGATTCATTCGCATTTGCTTTAAAAACGGGGTAAGCGCCTTGATTTCTGAGGCAAAAACCAATCCTTTGTCATGCCGATGGTAATACAGCGGCTTTTTACCAAAACGGTCTCGAATAAGATAAAGCCGTGAGCCATCGACAATGGCAATGGCGAACATACCGCGTAAATGGCGGACAAAATCAATGCCATATTGCACATATGCCGCCAAAACCACTTCCGCATCACTGTCGGTTGTAAAGTTATAGTGGAGTTGTGCTTTGAGGGCTTTATGGTTATAGATTTCACCATTAAAACTCAAAAGAATTTTCTGATGTCGTAAAGGCTGATGTGCCCTGGCATCAACATCGAGAATACTAAGACGATGGTGGGCAAAAAAAAGTCGTGGTTCCTCAACAATACCGCAAAAATCCGGACCACGGTGCGCCATCTTCGATAGCGCCCGCTTCGCTTGTGAGAGATCATACTCCCCAAGAATTCCAAAAATGGCACACATCAATCCAACTCCTCACGCTTATAAAGTGCCACACTCATGTCATGCTCTAAATAGCCGGTCGTGATTTTACATGTTGCATTCAATGTTTTTGCAATGGCTTCTATGGTGTCAATATGCATATAATTATAGACCAAATCATCTCGTTCTCCCCACAAAACATTAAAAACAAAACCAAAACGGGCAGCATCATAGCAACGACGTATGAACAATTGTGTCTCAAAAGGGTCTAAAATATTCATTGCGCCACTACAACAGTAGATATCTGCCTTCTTAAGAGGATCACGTAAAATGTCACATTGAAAAATATCGCATGACGTCCGTTTTCGTGCTTCCAAAACCATGGTTTCCATACAGTCAAGACCAATATATTGCGCAGGAAGAGACCCGTATTCCTGTAGGTAAAGATAAAAATCACCAAAGCCGCAACCGGCATCTATCATGGTATAATGCGATATTGTTTCCGGTAGCAGGTGCCTCAATTGTTGAAATCGTATCTTCTGGGCTTCTGGAGAGTTCCAGTGGAGTCCCTGAGCAGTTTTTCCATATTTTTTCAACGAAGCGGCATAAAACTTTTTATTATCTATTTTCATCGTAACATTATAAACAAAACTACTGCAAAATCACTCAAAAATCGTTTTAAAAGGGTAGTTTCAGTGGTTTTTAATAAAAACAAACATACAATAAGCAAATTATCTTCACACTCTAAGGATTTTTAATGAAACTATTTTTATCTCTGCTCGTCGCCCTAGGCGCCATGGGTTTAACCGGTTGTACCTGCCCTCAACCGGTCTATAATGTGGCCTCTGCCGGAAAAAAAAGCGATCTTTATACTGCCGCCGCAAAAACTGCCGATGAGCTCTTGACCTGCGAAGTTCTCAAAGAGAACAAAGCGACCCCGATTGTTTTGACCTCTTTGGTCAATGTTCATAAATTTCAGGAAACCTCCGATTTTGGTCGCCTCTTTAGTGAAACCTTGCTAAGTGAGATCAGCAAACGCGGCTACAATGTTATTGACTACCGCGGTGAAAATATTATTATACAGAAACAACAGGGTGAATTTTACTTAAAAAGAAATGCCAGCGAAATTAAGAAATATGCCACTGCTTTGGTACTTGTCGGTACTTATGGAAAATATAACAACGGGGTCGCAGTCAATACCCGACTGCTAGATCACAGCAATACCATACAGTCATCCTCCAATATACAGCTTGCCAACAGCGAACTGCTGACAATGACCAATAAAGACAACTGCAACTATCTGGGATGTTGCAAGATGGGTGGATGTCAAAAACCTACTGCCAAAAAAGCTCCGGTAGAACCGCCGTTTTTTGTTAAAATCGTCGAAGACGACTGTAAAACACCAAGCGAATGTTGTAAAAAACCCGGTTGCGTCAACTAAGGAGATGGTGATGAAAAAACATTGGATTTACCTATCTCTTGGCGCATTGGTTCTAGGCACTTTTAGCGGGTGCAGCACGGCACTGAGTCCACAGACACTGACAAAAAAAGTCTGTAATAGCAGTACCATTTCCACCAAACAGTACTATGATGTACATATCAATTACGGTGGGGTCATGGACGATGCTATCGATTCCATCCTCAACTCACCATTTAATCTGGATGAGAACAATACCGACAAACTCAAAACAGGAGAGCAGGTTCTCGTTACCGATTTTGTCGATACCACCTCACTAGAAAACCACTCCAAATTTGGATTTGTCCTTTCCAACAGCCTCAAAGACTCTCTTATTAACAAACACAATTTTAAAGTGCTTGAAGCTGAAGTCTCCAAATATTTTAAAATATCCGGTAACGGTCTGAAAATTCTCTCTCGCAGCTCTGATAATATGAGAAAGACTACCGTAGCGGTCAAACGTGTCATTGCCGGAACCTATACCTATACGGATGAGGAGTTGGTTATTTTCGTCAAGCTTATCAATCTCAAGACCGGTATTATTGAAGGCTCTTACGCCCGAACCCTGCCCATGACTTGTGAAGTCATACAAATGCTTCACTAATTGCCAGGGTATTCGCTCTATCAGGCGAATACCCAACACTTATTTTTCATCTGACATCCACTCTGGCAATAACAATAATCTGCTATAATGGCACAACTTCTGAATGAATGATATTGGATGAATCGATACGCAACAACCGACTTTCAAAAACGTGCTGACGCGACACGACACGATTTTATCAACATTGCTGCCGGGTTTAGTGCCCTCTTATTGTTTGGATTCGGTATGGTCCATATGTACAATAGTGCCTACATTGTCGGTCTTCTGGAATTTCTTTTTGCCCTCTTTTTTATTGCCAATATCATCTACCTAAAAGAATCTAAAAACACCTTACTCTCTAGCGAGCTGTTCTTAAGCAATATTGCCATGATTACCTTGATTATTTTTGCCAACGGCGGCTATCAGGGTACCGGCCATATCTGGGTCATTCTCTTTCCTTTTGTGGCGCTCTATCTTCAGGGTGAAAAACGGGGACTGCTCTGGGTATTGTCCCACTTTACCACGCTGCTAATACTCACCTATTTTATCTATGACGGCATTTTACAGCCTGATTATACCTATGCCCTCGCACAACAGAGTATTCTTGCATATTTCGGTGCCGTCATTCTTGCGTATATGAATGAAAAACTCAAACGTATCAGCTACGAACATACTCTCGATGCCCATAATGAGATTACCTCTGTGCTTGACAACATGCAAGACACCTTTTACCGAACCGACACTTCCTACCACTTTATTGCCGTTACCCCATCCATTTATGCACTATTGGGTTACCATAATTATGAACTCATCGACCACTCACTAATAGATCTGCTGACCAATGAAGACGAACGAGACTATTTTACCACCATGCTCGCTAAAAACTCGGGGCACATTAAAAACCTTGAAATTAAGATCTCACATAAAAATGGTGATGATATCTGGATTTTAGTCAATGCGCACCGCTACTATGATCTTGCCAACCGTTTTGCCGGTATTGAAGGTACTTTTAAAGATATCACGGAACAAAAACATTATCAGGTTGAGCTTATCAAACAGACCGAACTCCAAGAGCAGCGTATTAGTGAAGGCATTAAACAGCTACGACAAAAAGATGCGCTCATGCTACAACAGGCAAAAATGGCACAGATGGGAGAGATGATTAGCATGATTGCACATCAGTGGCGACAGCCCCTAGCAACCATTGGAGCCATCAGCCAAAACCTCAAGCTCTCTACTATATTGGGAGAACCCATTAACGACACCCTCTTGAACGAAAAACTCAGTAGCATCAATTCCCATGTCAATATGCTCTCAGAAACTATTGATGATTTTCGAAATTTCTTTCGTCCGGATAAAGAAAAAAATGACGTTATCCTCGATGATGTCATTCGTAAGGCCATTGACGTTTTGGAAAGCTCCATTACTACCAATGCCGTAGAAATCACCCTAAACCTGCATCTTACAACCCCCATAAAAAGTTTTCAAAATGAGCTGCTGCAAGTACTTATTAATCTCATCAGTAATGCTGTAGATGCCTTTGATGATTCCCAAATAGATCGCCATATTACTATTGAGTCCTTTCGGGTAGAAAATGCGTTTACCATTACTGTCTCCGATAATGCCGGCGGTATTAGCGAAGAGGTCATTGAAAAAATTTTTGAACCCTATTTCTCCACCAAGGAAATCAAAAATGGAACAGGACTGGGACTGTACATGTCCAAAACCATTATAGAAGAGCATTGTCAGGGAAGTTTAAGTGCTAAAAACAGTACGGTCGGTGCCGTATTTACTTTGACACTGTGGGTGTAACAATTCTATGTTAAAATACTCCAAAAAGTAGTAACGAATGAAACGATTTGCCCTCATCGGTGCAGCAGGTTATATTGCGCCACGCCACATGAAAGCCATTAAAGAGACCCGCAACGAACTCATCGCCGCTTGCGATACCAATGACAGTGTCGGCATTATAGACTCCTATTTTCCCCGCGCATCATTCTTTACCGAATTTGAGCGCTTCGATCGTTTTGTGGATAAGTGGCACCGAGAACAGGAAAAGCGCATTGAGTATATTGCCATTACGTCACCCAACTATCTGCATGATGCCCATATCCGTTTTGCACTACGAAACGGTGCCGATGCCATCTGCGAGAAACCTCTGGTGCTCAATCCTCACAATATTGACCAACTCAAAATTATTGAAAAAGAGACCGGGAACACAGTATACAATATTTTACAGTTGCGGCTTCATCCCGATATTATTGCCCTCAAAGAGAAAGTCACCAGAGAGCTTCAAGAACATCCAAACAAAATGTATGATATTGACCTGACCTATCTAACATCACGCGGCAAGTGGTATTTCATCAGTTGGAAAGGAGATGAGAGCAAGTCCGGCGGGATCGCTTCAAATATCGGTGTCCATTTTTTTGATATGCTCACTTGGATCTTTGGGGATATCAAAGAAAATATTGTCACACTCAAGCATCCCGATACCAATGCCGGAACCTTTACGCTCCAACATGCCAATGTACGCTGGTTTTTAAGTGTCAATTACGACTATATTCCCCAAGAGATTAAAGCACTGGGACAGCGTACTTACCGCAGTATTACCGTTGATGGTGACGCCATTGAGTTTAGCGGCGGCTTTACCGACCTGCATACGGCCAGCTACGAACATATTTTATCCGGCAACGGATTTGGTCTGGATGAGGCATACAGCTCTATTGAAACCGTCTGTGCTATTAGAACCCTGACCCCACAGGGGCTACGGGGTGATTATCATCCTTTTTGCAAAAGCGTCATCTCATAATGTCAACATATACAGTACATGAATCCAGCATTATTGACCACAATGTTACTATTGGGAAAGGTACTAAAGTATGGCACTTCAGCCATATCCTCTCCGGTAGTATCATCGGCACCGATTGCTCTTTCGGACAAAACTGTGTCGTCGGTCCCAATGTCACTGTTGGCAACGGTGTCAAAGTACAAAACAATGTCTCGATCTATGAAGGTATCACCATAGACGATGATGTTTTTTTAGGCCCTTCCATGGTATTTACCAACGTGATCAATCCACGAAGTTTTATTGTTCGCAAAGAAGAATTTAGACCAACACGGTTGCAGCAGGGCTGCTCCATCGGTGCCAACGCCACCATTGTCTGCGGCGTTACTATTGGTGCGTATGCAATGATCGGTTCAGGTGCCGTTGTCAACAGAAATGTCAAACCCTATGCTCTGGTAGTAGGTGTTCCTGCCAGACAGATCGGCTGGGTCAGCTATGCGGGAAATACCTTGGTATTCAACGAGGACGGTATGGCGATTGATACTTTTGACAATAGCCGTTATCGCCTCAACAACAATACGCTGGAGCGACTCTCATGACCATTGATTTTGCGAATCTTCCGCTACAATACCAGCGCTACAAAGACGAGATTGATTCTGCTATACAAGCCGTACTAAATCGGTCCGACTACATTATGGGTGATGCCGTTTTCCAACTTGAACAGGCACTGCAATCGTTTACCCAAGCGAAACATGCCCTTACCTGTAGTTCCGGTACCGACGCACTACTTCTTGCCATGATGGCACTCAACATTCAACCCGGTGATGAGGTCATTACAACACCGTTTACATTTATTGCTACTGCTGAAACCATTGCACGTTTAGGCGCAGTTCCCGTGTTTGTCGATATTGATGAACGCACATACAATATTGACGCATCCGCTATTGAAGCCGCTATCACCCCAAAGACCAAAGTGATTATGCCCGTAAGCCTTTACGGTCAGCCCGCAGATATGGATACTCTCACATCAATTGCCAGAGCACATCAGATCCGTGTCATCGTTGACGGAGCACAAAGCTTTGGAGCGACCTACAACGGTGTCATGGACAGTACCCTGGGTGATATTGCGACAACCAGCTTTTTTCCTGCCAAACCACTTGGCTGTTTCGGTGACGGCGGTGCCGTATTTACCCAAGATGACACACTGGCAGAAACAATAAGAATGCTGAGAGTTCATGGACAAAACAGACGATATCATCACAAATATATCGGTATAGGTGCTCGACTCGACACCCTTCAGGCTGCCGTATTACATGTAAAATTAAAGCACTATGAAAATGACTTGAAATTGCGTCAAGAAGTTGCAGCAAAATATACTCTTGCGCTTAAAGATAAGTTTGTGACACCGTTTATTCACACAAAGTGTACTTCAGTTTATGCCCAGTACTCTATTCGAGTTGCCAAGAGAGACAACTTACAAACTCACTTAAAAACTCAAGGTATTGCAACAGCAGTTCACTACCCAATACCACTACACCTGCAAGAGTGTTTTAGCTACTTGAACTATAAAGAAGGTGATTTTCCCGTAAGTGAGATGATTGCCAAAGAGATTATTAGTCTGCCAATGAATCCATATCTTCGTGATGATGAAATTGCATACATAACCAAAAACTTATGATTAAATTTCTAGTTTTACTCCTGCCCGTTGTACTATATGCCAAAAAACCGCAACTGCTACTTCTAAATACTTATGACGACCAAAATATAACCGGTTGGGTAATGAGTGAAAAACTTGACGGTGTTCGCGCCTATTGGGATGGTAAACACCTGATTAGCAGAGGGGGTAAGATTATTCATGCTCCTAAATGGTTTACTAAAAATTACCCTTCTTTTGAAGTAGATGGAGAGCTTTGGAGCAAACGAAACGATTTTGAAAACATTTCTTCAATCGTTAGAGATAAAAAGCCAAGTGAACAATGGAGTCAGATTGTCCACTATATTTTTGAAGTTCCAAATGCTAAAGGCACACTTTTGCAGAGGCTTGAAAGAGTAAAGCCTTATGAAAACAGTCATCTCAAACTTTTAATTCAAACCAAAATTAAAAGCTCACATGATTTACATGTATTTTTAAAAATCATTGAAGCTAAAGGCGGCGAAGGAGTAGTAGTTCGAGACCCTAATGCACCTTACATTGCAAAACGAACCAATAGTGCGCTGAAAGTTAAAACCTTTCATGATGCTGAATGTGAAATCATTGAACATCATAATGGAAAAGGAAAGTACCAAGGTCTACTGGGTTCATTTACATGTAAAATGCAAAATGACACCACCTTTAAAATAGGCAGTGGTTTTAGTGATGCACTACGTCATAACCCACCGCAAATTGGTACTATAGTTACCTTTAAATATCAAGAGTTTACCAAATATGGAAAACCTCGGTTTCCAGTATTTTTAAGAGTTAGAAATGCTCAATAAATTAAAACCAAAATCTGAATTTTCAAAAAATGTTCTCACTCTGATGACTGGAACCACGATAGCTCAGGCCATTCCCATTGCCCTCACACCTATTTTAACCAGAATATATACCCCAGAAGACTTCGGTCTGTTCGCCCTGTATATGAGTGCCGCCTCATTGGTAACCGTATTGGCAACGGGACGCTATGAATTAGCGATTATGCTCCCAAAAAAAGATGGTGATGCCGTCAATATCGTACTACTGTCTCTGATTATCACGCTACTCATCACACTGCTGACCTTTATCCTGATTCTCCTATTTCATCAATCGATTGCACAACGCTTAGGAGACTCCACAATAGCACCGTGGCTCTATATGATTCCATTGAGCATTCTCATGACGGGTCTGTATCAAAGTGCTAACTACTGGAATAATCGGAAGAAACAGTACCGCAGACTGGCACACAATAAAATTATTCAAAGCAGTTCTACCGTAACACTGCAGCTTGGATTAGGCAGCACAAATATTGGCGGTGGCGGTCTCATTCTAGGAACGGTTGCGGGGCAAGCCTTGGCTACTGCCATACTGGGGAAACAGACCTGGAAGCATATTCACCCTTTTCTCCCTGATGTCAAAACACTAAAAATGCTTGCTCTGCTTAAAAAATACCGAAAACTTCCCTTGCTGAATCTTCCCAATGTTTTTATTGACAACATCCGAACTGCCGGCATCAATATTCTCATAGCAAAGTTTTTTACCGCTGCCGTCTTGGGGCAGTTTGCTCTAGCCTGGAAGATGGTTCAGGTTCCCATGTCCCTTGTCGGCCGTTCCCTGTCTCAAGTTTTTTTTGAACGACTGGCAACGGCACCACACTCAGAACTCTCCTCTCTTATCCAAACCTTTTTATTCAAAGCCGCCATCCTCTCATTGCCAATGTTTATACTCATTTATCTGTTTGCCAAACCCGTGTTTGTTTTTGTGTTTGGTGCACAATGGGCACTTGCGGGCGAAGCCGCTTCCATCATGTCACCCTGGCTCTTTTTGAATTTTCTGACCTCTCCCATTGCCACGATTTTTGTCGTTCTTAATAGACAAGAGGTGGTACTGGGCTTTGCCACGGTCTATATGATAATACCCTTGTTGCTGCTGACTTTTTTTCAACATTTGGATTTTACAACCCTACTGCTACTGCTCTGTATCACAATGAGCTTTTTGTTACTTCTGTTTATCGGTCTGGTGTTTCACACCATCGCACAAACACAAAAAGGCGTATGACGGTGCGCATCATCATCCTACCAACCGCATATCCCAACCCCTATAATAGCTACACATCCATTTTTGTACAAGATCAGGTCACGGCACTGAAACGATACCATGACAATACCCTAGATATGGAGGTTGTCGGTGCTATTCCCATCTCTTTGAAAGATGTTTTACGAACAAAACGGTTCTCCTTTGGACTCCAGCGATCTGTACATCACGGTATTCATGTTACCCTCTTTTTGTTTCCTGCCATTCCGAAACTCAGACGTGTTAATAACGCTATTCGCTACCTTCTCAATAAAAAGCTTCTCAAATATTATACCAAGGAGCGCGGAACCCCCGATCTCATCCATGTTCACAATGTCGTTGCCGCAGAAGCAGCACTCTGGTACCGACAGAGGTACCATGTCCCCTACTGCATTACCGAGCACTCGTCTGCCTTTGGCAGACATCTTTTAACACCGTACGAACTCAGCAGCTATCAGACCCTCTACCGTCATGCTACCTATAACATTGCGGTCAGCCAGAAACTCTCTCATGATTTGCATCATCTCTCATCTAAGATTTTTGAGTATATACCCAACGTCATTCATACCGATTTTTTTCTACCGCCTACACACAGAACACCTTCTAGTACGTTTACGTTCATTAACGTCGCCTATCTCAACGACAATAAAAATCATCTGCTTTTAATTGAGGCATTTGCAGCACTTTGCGCAACCCACACCGCAATTCACCTCCATATCGTAGGCAGTGGCTCTTTGTATAACAAATTGCAAGAGAAGATACGAGAACTTCAGATGCATGAGCAGATTACCCTGCACGGTTTTGCAACACGCGATACAGTGTTGGATCTGTTACAGCACGCTGATGCCTTTGTGCTCTCCAGTCACTATGAAACCTTTGGTGTTGCCATCATTGAAGCCATGAGCTGCGGACTGCCGGTTATTTCAACAAAGTGTGGCGG
>JALUJE010000246.1:15438-18260 GCA_027057185.1 Helicobacteraceae bacterium
ACGCCATTAGGGCGTATGTTATTCAAAATTTTTCTGAAAAAATCATAGGAGAAAAACTCGTGTCCTTGTATAACAAAACCACGCGCAAAACGGCGCAGATCGCTTCATTCGTATTCAATCCTTTTACGCATGACAGCCGAGTTCTCAAAGAGGCCTTAACACTTCATGAAGCCAATTATGATGTCACCGTAGTGGCTCATGGAGACAAAGGGCTGAAAACCAACGATATCTTTCACGGTATTCATATCACTCGCCTAGCGTATCTTGATAGAAAGATCACCAAAAGTACCTTAACGAAACTCTGGGCATATTTCAACTATGTACGGCTCAGTATCTCCTACGGCAAGAAGTTTAATGTGCTGCACTGTCATGATCTTAATACCCTCCCCATCGGCGTTATCATCAAACTGCTATATAACCAAAATGCTAAAGTAGTTTACGATGCACATGAGTATGAAACGGAAGTAAACAATCTTGGAAATATCCAGAAAAAAATAGCACGCATAGCTGAAAAAGTGCTCATTCAATATGCCGATAGCGTCATTACGGTCAGTGACGGCATTGCCAGAGAGTATGAGAGACTCTACAATATCCCCAAGCCTGCTTTAGTATTGAATGCCCCGATATTTCAAGAGATAAACAAACAAAATCGTTTCAGAGAAACCCTAAAAATACCACCAGAAAGCACCATTTTTTTATATCAGGGAAACTTAAGTCACGGCAGAGGAATCGAAATACTTCTGGAGACATTTCAGCAGATAAAGCAGAAAAGTTTTGTCATTGTATTTATGGGTTACGGGTCACTGGAACACTCAATTAAACATGCTTCTCAAACGTACGAAAATATCTATTTTCATGAAGCAGTCACTCCCGATGTTTTACTTGCTTATACCAGCAGTGCGGATTTTGGAATATCCACCATTGAAGACAGCTGTCTAAGCTATCGCTACTGTCTTCCCAACAAAATATTTGAATATCTTATGGCCAACATTCCCGTTGTCGTATCCAATTTGCCGGAGATGCGAAAGATTGTCAACAACAATCACATCGGTGTCGTGGCTGAAACCAACACGCCCGAAGGGCTGGAAGCAGCTCTCTTAAAAGCCGTTACACTCGATTCTGACATATTGCAAGAAAATATTCAACGCGTCAAACGGCAATATCACTGGGGTGTTCAAGAAAACGTACTTCTTAAACTATATCGGAAACTCGATCTGCACAACGGGTCACACGATGGTGAGAAAATATAATGTCACGTCATATCTGGATTATTAATCAATATGCCGGTTCACCACGAATCGGCATGAATTTTCGGAGCTACTACCTTGCCAAAGCTCTGCAAGATCAGGGGCATACGCTACATGTATTTGCCGGATCATTTTCTCACCTTTTTACGCATCCCCCCAAAGTAGAGCGCACCTTTACGTCGCAATCGGTCGAGGGCGTCAATTATATCTGGGTCAAGCTCCCCCCTTACAGCGCCTCCAAAAGCTTTAAACGGCTCTGGAGCATGGTATTGTTTTCCCTAAAGCTTTTCTTTTTCAACCCCTATTCACTGCACAAACCCGATGTTATTATTATCTCTTCTCTATCCCTTTTTCCAGTACTCAATGCCTGTTTCTGGTCCGCACTTTTTAGAGCAAAACTCATTGTCGAAATCCGTGATATCTGGCCACTCAGTCTTATAGAACTTGGGAATGTCTCCCCATCCAATCCACTGGTGGTTATACTGGGATGGCTAGAGCGTTTTGCCTACAAACGTGCCGATTACGTTGTCTCTCTTCTGCCCAAAGCCAAAGAGCATATGCTCTCGCAAGGACTTGATCCCAAAAAATTTGTCACCATTCCTAACGGCATTAATCTTGAAGAATTGCAACATCCCAAACCCTTACACGCCGATATTCTCAACCAATTACCCCGCAACAAGTTTATTGTCGGTTATGCCGGCACTCTGGGTATTGCCAATGCGCTGGAATATTTGTTAGAAGCGGCACTGCTACTCAAAGCGCAGCCGGACATTCACTTTGTTTTAGTAGGCAACGGCAGTGAAAAAACAGCACTCATTAACTTTGTACAAACAAAACATCTCTATAATGTTACGTTTATTGAAGCCATTGCAAAGCAGCAGATACCGTCGATGCTACAATGTTTTGATCTGTGCTATATCGGCTGGCACCACTATCCACTCTATCGGTTTGGAATCTCAGCCAATAAGCTGTATGATTACATGTATGCGCAAAAGCCCATTGTTCACTCGGTTAAAGCGGGTAATGACCCGGTTGTAGAGGCCGATTGCGGCATCAGTGTTGCACCGGAAGATCCTCATGCTATTGCGGATGCCATCACCACGCTATATGCCATGAGTGACCGCGAACGCAATGAATTGGGTCAGCGCGCTCGAGCCTATGTCCTAAAGCATCATAGCTATACGGTACTCTCGCAACAGTATGCAGCACTGTTTTAAATTTACATGTAAATAAGGATCTCTATTGCAGTTACAACTTCCGCAAGAAAATATCTCTTCGAAACAATTTCTTTTTCTCATTGCCGTTGCCTTTCTTTTCAGTGTCGCAATGCGGCTCATCTGGGTCTATCAGTTTAGCGGAAATCCTGCCTTTATGTGGGAAGGTCAACTGATGATCAATACCAATGACGGCTACTTTTTTGCCAGCGGTGCACAAAAAGCACTTGAAGGGATGCATTCCTTCAATCCCCGAGTCCCCGACGTACTACAATACGGTCTGACCTTTTTTACCACATGGCTGGTGAAACTGACTCCGTTCGACCTCAATACTGTCATTTTATACCTGCCGGCATATATT
>JALUJE010000246.1:18270-21467 GCA_027057185.1 Helicobacteraceae bacterium
GCTGGGGCGACTCTACCATGCCACGGCATTTGGTTTTTTTGCTGCACTGATCGGTTCGATTGCATGGAGTTATTACAACCGTACCATGGTGGGCTACTATGACACCGATATGTTCGCCGCCATGGCACCGATGTTCATTCTCTATTTTTTGATTGCTTCCATTAAAGAGGAGCGGCTCAATACCGCACTCTATGCCTCTCTCATGATCTTTATCTATCCGTTCTTGTACGATGCCGGTCGTGCCATTGTCTATGGCATGGGCATTATCTACATCCTATATATGGTCATGTTTCATCGCAAAGACGTGTTTACGCCTAAATCCATTATTCTCATCTCCATCGGGCTGACTCCTATATTTTATCTGCTAAAACTCGCCCTAATTATCGTAGCGTACGTTATTTTAAAACGTAATATTATCAAAGGAGCAAATCTCACCTATCTCGCCATAGCCTCTCTGGTTTTTTTCATTATTTTTGGCAATATTTTCGGTATTATCTGGTCAAAGATTCAGACCTACTCCGTACGCGGATTTGATGAAGAAGGACTGCATTTTTATCAGGTCAAACAGACTGTACGCGAAGCGGGACGCATCCCTTTTGAAGTGATGGCAAACCGTATTAGCGGTTCTAGCATCGGCGTTATCATCAGTCTCATCGGCTACGTGTTGTTGGTCATTCGTCACCGTCCGTTTATTCTGGCGTTGCCGCTCATTGGCATTGGTATCTTTTCATTGTGGGGTGGTCTGCGCTTTACCGTTTATGCCGTCCCCATTGCGGCCATTGGTGCGGTCTACTTGTTCTATGTTCTGGGCAGTTTTATTGCCAATACAAAAATAAAATATGCACTAATTTCTCTACTAACCGCACTGATGCTTTACCCCAATATCACCCACATCATCGGCTACAAGGTGCCTACAGTCTTAAACCATCAAGAAGTCCAAACCCTACATACTTTTAAAGCGGGCACATCACCCAAAGACTATATTATCGCCTGGTGGGACTATGGCTATCCCTTGTGGTACTATACCAATCTCAACACCCTGATTGACGGCGGAAAACACAATCATGACAATTTCATTGTTTCTGAAATTCTCACCACCACCTCACAGCGTGAAGCAGCACGTCTGAGTCGTATCGCGGTAGAAACGTATATTGCTTCAGATTATGAGATTATTGCCGATACCCTGTTTAAAAATCATCAGGACGATCAGGTCAATGTCGCAGGCTATCTGGAAACACTCCGCTACGGTGATGTTACCCTGCCGAAAAAAACGGTTGATGTCTACCTTTACCTGCCGTTTCGAATGTTGGGTATCTTCCCGACGGTTAAGGTCTTTAGCAGTATCGACCTCGAAACCGGCGTGTCAAAAGCCCGCCCTTTTTTCTACAGTACCGGACGATTTCAAGACACACAAGATGTGATCCATCTGGGCAATCGTATCTCCATCTTGAAGCAGGAGGGACAGCTTCAGCTAGGTGCACGAACAACTCCTATTAAAGCATTTTACACCATCGTCAATCAGGAAGCGGGAAAACCCAAAGTTGATGTACAAAACGTCTCTGCGACGGGAGCTATCTCCGTCATCTATTTAGCCAGCTACAACCAATTTCTACTGGTTGATGACGAGATGCTTAACTCTGCTTACATTCAGATGTTTATTTTTGAAGCGTATGACACCGAACTCTTTGAACTTGTCAGCTCCGATCCGTACGCAAAAATTTACCGGCTCAAAATTTAACGCATGCTCGTTAGTGTCATTTTTGCTATTAGTGCACTGCTCACCCTGCTTATCAAAAATATCGCACAGAAGCATGCCATTGTCGATACGCCCAATGCACGAAGTTCCCATACCGTAGCAACGCCGCGTGGCGGCGGATTGGCTATTATGATTGCCTTTTTTTTAGGAATCAGCTATCTCTTCTTCACCGCACAGCTCTCAACAGGTCTCTACAGTGCGCTCTTTGCTACACTGCCCATCATTGCTGTTAGCCTTTTAGATGACATCCGCCCCCAAAGTGTCCGCATCCGCCTGAGCGTACAACTACTCTGCTCCATACTAGCGCTCTACGCATTAGGAGGCGTTACCCAAATGAATCTGGGTATTGTCTTACTCGAGGGCTTTTGGGTCAATATTCTGGCATTGCTCATGCTATTATGGCTGACCAATCTCTTTAATTTTTTAGACGGTATTGACGGCTATGCTGCCAGTGAAGCCCTCTTCGTTGCATTGGGAGCATACTTTTTGTTTCACACCGAGCCCCCTCTCTATTTGGCGGCGGCTACGGCCGGTTTTTTACTGTTTAATTGGCACAGAGCTTCCATTTTTATGGGGGATGTCGGCAGTGCTCCACTGGGGTTCATCATCGGAGTTTTTGCCCTGCATGAGAGTAGCAGTGAGCATTTTGTCGGCTGGATCGTTCTCGTCTCCCTCTTTCTCTTTGATGCCACCCTCACCCTCGTGCGTCGTCTCCGAAACCATGAAGAGATTTGGAAACCACACAAAAAACATATGTATCAGCGTCTGCATCAGTGGGGACTTTCACATAGCGACGTTGTCCTATTGCTCATGCGCTATAATGCCGTAGCACTCCTGCTCTTATGGCTCTTTACACCGCAGTACTATTGGCTTGTTTTACTAATAGTTGGTATACTATTTACTATAATTCTACATATCGTTGACCGCAAAAAGGCATTTGAGTGACACTCTTTGAGACTAGTAAAGCCAAACGTATTTTCTTTTTTGTTGCAAGCGACATATTGCTTATCTATATTTCACTACACCTTGCCTATTCCTTACGGTTTGATTTTACCATACCGCTACCTCATCAAATTCATTTTTTACATGTATTTTTACTCCTGCTAGGACTCAAACTCTTCTTTATGGCTGTGTTTAAAATCTATTATATCTCTTGGCGATTTTTCTCACTTAGCGATATGAAACGCCTGTTTTTGGCTCTGCTCGCTGCATTCGCTGCATTTGCTGCAGTCTACGTCATAGCACCCTCATGGATACAGCCCGTACCGCGTAGTGCCATTATGATTGATTTTATTCTCTCACTGGTACTGCTGGGCTCTCTGAGGCTCTCCAAGCGCATCATTTTAGAGCAGTTTCGCAAGGAGTCCTCCAATCCCGTACTCATCATCGGGGTAAATCACAATACTGCCTCCGTCATTCGCAGCGCCGCAAACGGGGAGAT
>JALUJE010000247.1:0-3594 GCA_027057185.1 Helicobacteraceae bacterium
CTGGTACTTGATGTTATTGAGTTCAAAAATACCGGTTGGATTACCGCCAAAAATGGAGCGATCATTGACATCTTCAGTTGATTGGGGATTATAAATCTTTTTTCTATTCATGGATGTTTCCTAACTGCTTGAATGAGAGAAAAATTCTACTGAATTTTAGGTTTAAGTATGATTAAAAGAGAGGAAGAATTTACATGTAGGGGTATCAGGGTATTTCTGAGACAGAGCTTTTAAAAAAGTTGAGGCCAATCACTTAATTAATTTTTCATACCCTGTCTCACAGTGATATGATAGTACACAAACGTGTAGAAATAGTGTAGAAGTACCACCATGCCAAATGAACAGATATCGTCAGCACACCTTTTCAGGAGGTCAACGATAGATCAAAACAGCTTAAAAAATGCCCGAAATTGAGCGGATCAGTGCCGACTCCAGAACCGGCTGAGCCTCTTCAAAGTCTAAATTGACTTTATTAGCAGTACTAACAATACGGGTACGGTACGTTTTCCATTTGACTTTGGCACCGCGAGAATCCTGCATGACACGCGTTGAGCTGCCTTGTTGTAAATTGGCCTGTTGCACCTGAGTAATGACCTCGCCTTCTAGCGGACGTTCTCGAATTTGCAAATCGGTTATCATAACATAGAGTACATCATCAACAAGCGCATCACCAATAAGCCCCAAGGCACCGCCGATGAGTCCGGCACCGACGACGGCGCGCCCGCTACTACCCGAGGAGAGGGCATATCCGGCAGCAGCTCCTGCTACACTTCCGCCAAAGCCGGATTCCAAAAAGCCGTTGGCTTCACGAAGATCCGATTTGCCGACTTTTAAAATATTGCCCTGTAGCATGTAGGTTGCTTCATTGGGATTTTGCGTAATCTTATAGCCCCGCTCGGTAAAGATGGCGGCAATTTTGTCTTTGATCTGAATATCTTTATCTGAAGTATTGCGCAGGTCAAAATAGATAATTTTACGATCCGGAGACGTAGGCTCTAAAAAGACGGTTTCAGACATTTTTGTTTGTACGTCCAGATCTTTCTTTTTAATGGCGGTATGCATGGCGCTACAGCCACTCATACTAAGTATTAACGCCACGAATGCACCCGTAAAAAGCAGTGTGCGTAAATGTGTTATGTGCAACATTTTGGTTCCTCGGTTTGTGAAATAAGATGGAACATAATAATTTATTAAAAATTAATACTAACTTAAAGAGTATATTTTTGCGTTACAATCATGATACGAAGCTATTTTTTAGATAGAATATATAGTGTAAAATGTTTGGGAGCCGGTTATGAAATCTGTAATAGCGTGGGTGGTACTGTTGGTGATATTGCTGTATGGCATAGTCGGATTTGTAGGCATTCCTTACGCCATTATGAATAAAGCACCGCAGATAGTAAAAGAGCAGACGAAGGGAAGCCTCTATATTGGTGATGCAACCTTTAATCCATTTACTTTTGAGCTGAATGTATACGATGTACACTTTACACCACCGGACAATACACAGTTTGTCACTCTTAAGGCATTTCAATTAAATTATGATCTCTATGCCTTGCTGCTGGGAACGTTTCAGTTTCATACCGTCGCGATTATTGAACCCAATATTCAGATTACCAAAGCACATGGGGGCAACTTTAATTTTTCCTGGCTTCAAGAACTCGGTAAGGGCAAAGATGAGGTCGTGCAGACGCCTGAAACAGCAACGACGCTCCCCTCAATTAAAATAACCGATTTTGTCATTGAATCGGGGCGAATACATTATACCGACATGAGTAAAGAACTCCCGTTTGAAGTCACCATGCAACCTCTGGATTTTAGTCTCAACAACATTGATACTACGGACAATGACAATGCACAAGATCGCATTCGTTTCAGTGCCTCTTTGAATGATGGCGGTCATCTGGACATACACAGTCGTATTCTCTCTATTGAACCATTGGCCTTAGAAGGGCGAATCGGGTATGAGGCGGGTAAACTCTTTACCGGCTGGAGCTATCTGCAAGAGCAGCTGAAACTTGAGGTGGCTGACGGTAAGCTGAATATGCATGCTCGCTTTCATATAGATAGTAATAATCTGGAGGCAATGCGCTTTGACGAACTGCAATTCGCACTGAATAAACTGCGCATTATTCCCAAAGGTGCCAAGCGCCATCATGACCTTTTAAGCATAAAAAGTATTACGCTAAATGACGGATTTGTCGAGCCAATGCGCCAAAAAATGCGCCTGGATACCGTAACGATTGATAATGTCGGTATTGCCGCGTTGCGGCATAAAGACGGTGTGATTGACTGGCAGCACTATTTGACACCACCTGAGTCATCGGTACCGCCACATGACACCAATGGTACGCCAAGTAGTGAGGGTGATGCCACCCCTTGGGATCTATTGCTAGAACATTTTGCGCTCAATAATTTACATGTAAATTTTGAAGATCGTGCCGTTACACCCCAGACAACATTAAAGATGAATCCATTGAATTTTCGAGCAGATCACATTAGCTCGTTGCCGCAGATACCGCTGCACTATAGGATGGATATGCGGCTAAATCAGGAAATGAACTGTACGAGTCAGGGTGAACTCTCGCACAGTAAACTCCATGCCAAGGGAGATGTTATCTGTCAGGGTATTGATCTGACCTGGTTTAATCCCTATATAGACCAGGCGGCATCGAGTGCACTGCAACGGTATGATCTTTATGTTGGTTCGGGCATTGGCAGGTTTCATCTGAATTATCAGGTTCGTGAAGAGGCAACCATAGCACTGGATATCAATAATACGGCTTTGGCACTAGAAGAGTTTGCACTCAAGCAAAAGCTCAAACACACGACGCTGTTTTCCATGAACAATCTACGGGTTGAGGGTATTGGTGCCGATACGGCAGCACAAGAAGCACATATTAAACAGCTTAGCATCCAAAAACCTTATCTGTATGCATCGCTTGATCGCCATGGAGTGTTAAACTGGAATCATGTGATAGCGCCAAAACCCTCGAGTGCTTCGCAACAAAAAGTGTCGCCTCAAAAAAATTCGGCACCGTGGCACCTGTTACTTGAACAGTTCACGCTTCAAAACGGTGTGGTTCACTTTAAGGATTATACGCTTACCAAAGCACACAGCACCAAGCTCAATGCCATCAATATAACACTCAACAATGTGGATTCTGCGCAAAAGCAATCGTTACGATACCGTACCTCCATGCGTCTTAACAATCGGGGCAGTATTACGACACGTGGAACATTGCAACATACGCCGTTGGTACAAAAAGGGACACTCAATCTTCGCAAGTTGCATCTGGAAGATTTTAGCCCCTATTTGGCAAAAGATTACCATATTGCACTGAAACGTGGGCTATTGAATTTAAAAAGTTCTGTGACATATGCGCCGTCACGGAAGCATGCCGATGCCGAGGTGAAGGGTGCATTGAGTATTACGGATGTCGTACTGGAGGAGAGTCGTGACAACACCGTTTTGTTGGCTTGGAACGCCGTGAAAATTGCACCGTTCTCTTTTGCATACAATCCCAACAAACTTTTTGTCAAAGAGGTAGATATTGATGGGCTATATGCCAATGCCATTATTGATACTAACGG
>JALUJE010000247.1:3604-7712 GCA_027057185.1 Helicobacteraceae bacterium
CCAGTACTCTTGAGTTAAACGGTGTGGTCAATCAATATGGTTCAGCAAAACTCAAAGGAAGCTTCAATGCCGCGGCTATTGAGAAGTTTACCGATATTAATCTACTCTTTCGAAATATTGATCTGGTAAATATGAGTCCGTATTCAGGTAAATTTATTGGTCAGCGTATTGCCAATGGCAAGCTCTTTTTGGATCTCAATTATGATATTGTTGACTCTCAAATGGTTGGAGAAAACAGTATTATTGTCAAAAAGCTAGAACTTGGAGAGGCGGTTGAAAGTAAAGATGCCCTCAATTTGCCACTGGGACTCGCTATTGCCCTACTCGAAGATTCAGACGGTATTATTGATCTGGAATTACCAGTCAGTGGCGATATGAATAATCCGGAGTTCTCTTACGGTCATATTATCTTTCAGGCTTTTATTAACCTTATTACCAAAGCTGTTACGGCACCATTTTCATTTTTGGGCTCCATGTTGGGAATTGATGGTGCTGCGTTGGAGTATATTGAGTTTGAACCCGGACGCAGTGCTATCTTGCCGCCGGAACAGGAGAAGCTGGATTCGCTTGCTAAGGCATTGATTAAGCGTCCGAAACTTACTTTGGTGCTACATGGAAGTTATCACGAACATGACGATGTCAAGGCTCTCAAAGAGGCCAAACTTTTGGCTCAGGCGGTTGCATTGGCAACAGAGGAGGGAGAATTGTTTGAAGGAGATGTTCGCCAAGAGACCCTCGAACGTCTCTATGAAACGCTCCTTGGTGAGGATGCGCTGGAGGTGCTTGAAGAAAAACTTGAAAAACAATATCAGAAGAATGAGGATGCCTTTGCCAAAGCATATGATACGCAGATGGTTGACGATCTGAGTAACGTTCAAAGTATTACGACCGAAGAGCTACAAGCACTGGCGATGCAGCGTGCTGATGCCATCAAAAACTATTTGGTGGAGAACAAAAATATTGAACCGTCTCATATTGATGTGCGTGATGTCATTCTCGATGATGGCAGTGAAGGAAAATGGGTTAAAAGCAAGATGGAGCTCGTGGTCGAGTAGGTTTTTAGCGTCGTCGAAAACTCAATGCCTCGAGCAGATGGCACTTTTCAATATGTGTTGAGCGATCAAGATCGGCAATGGTGCGGGCTACCTTCTGCACTTTTTTGATACTCCGAAATGAGAGGGCAAAGGTATTGACGGCTTTGTCAAGGACAGACTGAGCATCCGTACTCAAGATACAAAATTGTGCTATCTCACTCTCTTGAAGTCGCCCGTTGAGTCTGTGTTGTCCCCGCTCTTTTTGCATACAAAATGCATCAATCACGCGCGCATGTAGTGCTTCAGAACTATAAGATGCAGTATCTGTCGCACGAACGGATTGCATCTGAACATACAGATCGATACGATCCAAAAAAGGTTCCGAGAGGCGATTTTTGTAACGTTGTATCTCAAGATCACTGCAGCGGCACACGTGTTCTTTGGAAAGTAGGTTACCACAAGGGCAGGGATTCATGGCAGCAACAAAGAGAAAGTCCGTTTCGTATTCTATTTTGGAGTTGACCCGTGCAATACGGATTTTTCCGTCTTCGAGCGGTTCACGAAGTGCTTCGAGTGCACTTTTGGAAAAGTGGGGCAGTTCATCAAAAAAGAGGATGCCTTTATTGCTCAGTCCCACTTCTCCAATCTGTGCTTTATGGGAGCCGCCACCAAAAATACTGGCATTGGTGGCACTGTGATGCGGAGCCCGAAAATTGCGTAAAGGTTCAAATGTCGGCTCTTTGCCCTCGAGCACTTGAAGTTTGGCAATTTCGAGTATCTCCCGTTGATGTAGCGGAGCTAAAATATGTCGCAGCCGTTTGGCAATCATGGATTTTCCGCAGCCGGGGCTGCCTTCAAGTAGAAGGTTATGCATACCTGAAGCGGCAATGAGCGCAGCACGCTTGGCAAGCTCCTGCCCTTTAACATCGAGAAAGTCTTCTGGATAAGTACGTATAAAAAAATATTCGGTTTCATGGATATTGACGCAAGGGAAATCGGGTGATGTGCTATTGCATGTTAGTGTGGTGATATCGTCGGATTTTAAAATATCGATGGCCTCAGAAAGTGTACTTACCCCGACAAACGTGACCGAAGGAATGGCGGAAAGCTTTGAAAGGCTTTCGTTGGGTACGATGGCTTTGGTAATACGCCCGTGATTGGCAAGTGAGAGTATCAGCGGAAAAAAGAGGGCATTCTCCTTGACACTGCCATCAAGACCTAGCTCTCCAAATACAAACCACCCATCGAGTGAGACCTCTTGTTGGTTGAGTGCAATGAGCAAGGCGATTGCAAGATCGAACTGGCTGCCCTCTTTTTTGAGATCTGAAGGGGAGAGGTTAATGGTAACCCGCTTGGGTGGAAAGGTGAAGTCATTGCTCAATAGAGCCGATTTAACGCGCTCCTTGGCTTCGTTAATAGCAGTATTGACTACACCGACGATTGTAAAGGAGGGGAGCCCTTTGGTAAAAGTAGCTTCGACATGAATTTGAGTCGCTTCAATACCTTCAAAGGTTGCACACTGCAACTGTTTCATGAGACTTTTTTGGCTTTTTGTGCCTTTTTGTACTCTTTTTCAAATTTTTTACGACGGGCATAAGAGAGCTTCTCAATAAAAAGTTTTCCTAAAAGATGGTCCATCTCATGCTGTATGGCGACACTGAGAAGTGCATTGGCCTCTAGCTGACAGGACTCACCGTGACGATTATGATAGGCTAGGGTAAGCGTCTCAAAGCGCTCAATGTCTTCATAAAAGCCCGGAACGGAGAGACACCCTTCCTGATAGAGCTGATGACCGCTTGCTTCAATAATTTTGGGGTTAATAATTTCTATGAGCGTCTCTTTGGACTGTTCATCGTTCTCATCAGGAAGATTAATGATGAGGATATTGAGAGGATTGGCAACCTGAATGGCAGCCAGACCAATACCGTTGGCATGATGCATGGTGTCATACATGTCATCAAGAAAACGGTGCAGTGATGCATCAAAGCGGGTTACTGCTTTCGAGACCAGTTTAAGACGCTTGTCGGGATAGGTGATAATATCAAGTTTCATGGCAAAGTACTTTAGACATTGTGAACTACATATGGGATTTTGTCATCTTCTCCAGAGGCTTTCATGGCATCGAGCGCATGGACAATAATCTCTTCGGGTGAGAAGCTTGGCAATACTTCTGCCACACCAATGGCCGATCTGAGATGTACCTCTTCTTCTGCGAGAAAGAAGTTGCTTGAATCAATCAGCTCAAAGAGTCTCTCGGCCGCTTTTTTGGCATTTTCGATATTGGTGTGTTTTAAAATCATCATAAACACGCCATCGCCATAGTGCGCTACAATATCGCTGCGGCGTGATGTTTTCATAAGGAGACGTGCAATGGTACGTGTCACTAAAAAGAGGGACTTTTCACTCTCAAGGGTCTCTTTGAGTGAGTCGGCAAGCTCAATAGACAGAAAAGAGCTTTTGTGTTTGAACTCAATAACCAGATTAATCTCCTGTTCGAGCTTGGCAAGCAAAAAACGTTTGTTATGAATGCCATAACGGTTGTCAAATACCGTTTCGTTTTCAACATTTTTAACAATGGTTGCCGTCTCGCCGTAGAGATGTTTCATATGGGTCATCTGCTTTTTTAAGATGGCATTGAGTTTGTCAATGTCTTTATCTAGTGCTTCGACGGTTAGTATGGCCGATTTCTGTTCCGGATTTTCGGTAAGGGCGCTTTTGCTATTTTCTAAGACCTTGGTCATTAGGTTCATATTTTTATAGAGTGTGGCAGAGACCTGAAGAATATTTTTTATCGAGGAGAAGCCCTCTTTCAAACGGCGTTCGAGTTCAATGCTCTTTTCATCATCATTGCTCTCTTCAAGCTCCAAAATCTCTTTGATCTGTTTACGCAGAGAGGCACTCTTCTCCTCTAAAAGACGGTCAAAGTAGAGTGAAAAATTGTTAGGGGTGGGTGCTAAATTGTCGTTTATGAGCGCGGCAAGTACCTCCTTAGAGAAGATTTCAAGGTCACTGGTAGGATCGTCTAAGGCTGCTGTCATCATTGGGTCTGCTTTCTCATCTACATATGCTCACGC
>JALUJE010000248.1 GCA_027057185.1 Helicobacteraceae bacterium
GGTGACGAAGAGGGAACCGTTGTTTTGTGCATCTTTGAATGTCGCAAAACCGAGTCTTTTGTTCAGGGAAAGACCGGTGATTGCCTGAACAAATGCGCTTCCAAGATATTTGCCGTTTTCATTGCTGTATCCGGCGGTGAAGTTAAAAAAAAGGTTTCCTCCCTTTTGGACAAAAGATTTGACAGCATTTTTGGTCTTTTGCGTCATTGCCGGGGCATCGACGATGAAGAGAATGGCATTTTTCGGCAAGGAAGAGAGTTCAGAAGAAGGAACGAGTCTGGCGGTGTATCCCAGAGAGTGAATCAGTTTTGCAAACTGCTTTATTTTTGCAGTATACTCTTCCAGTGAATGACCGCTTTTGGCATAAAGCAGTGCCGAGGGTTTGGATGTCATCAGGTAAATAGTTTTGTGGGTAACCGGCGGTACGATAAAACTGTTCTTGTGTGAAGGTGCCGGTTCACTGCTTTGCAGTTTGAAGAGGATGAACATCATCAGCGCGAAGAGTCCCAGAATGGAAAAGATCAGGCTTGCACCGTATTTATCTCTGGGTTTGATATAGATCATTTGCGGTGTACTCATACGACAAGCTCCTTTTGTTCAAAGAAAAGGTATTGTTCCTGTGGTGCCGAGAGAGCAGGTTCTGAGGCAGTGTTCGCAGTATTTTTTATTTTTGCCCGTTTGGCTTCTCTCATTTTATAGACACTGTATGCGATAATACCGAAGATCATGGTAATCAGCGTAATAATGACGATCAGATATGCCATAATTGTCAGAAAATTCATTTCCATTGTTATATTTTTCCTTTTCTTTCCAGTTTTCCCCAGTTCATTTCGATTCCGAAAAACTCTTCAAATGTTGCCAGAACTTTGGCGATATTGATAATATTGATAAAAAAGATGCGGTAGTAGATACTGTACAGTACCAGCTGCATGCGCTCTTTTGTAACACTGACACAATAAATACTGGCTGAAACATCCAGTATGGTAAAGATGATCCACCAGTAGATGAGCATCTCTCCAAAACCTGAAATCAGGCTCATGTAAATAATAAATATATTAGCAAAAATCGAAGCGATCGGCCAGAATATCGCTTCAAACAGCATATACCACAAAACCATGCTCATGGCAAAGTTGCTGTGAAATGCAAACAGCTTTTTTTTGTGTTTCAGGATGGATTGCAAAATACCTCTGGTCCATCGGTAACGCTGTTTTAACAGATCGAGCAGACTCTCCGGTGCTTCCGTATAGGAGATGGCATCGATCTCATAATCGATTTTGTAGCCTTTTTCGATCAGACGCAGGGTCAGGTCGCAATCTTCCGCGTATGTATCATCGGTATATTTGCCGATTGACTTTACCGCATCTTTGCGGAACATACCGATAGGACCGGGAATGATGTTGACCAGTTTAAAGAGTGCCTGTCCGTTTCGTACCAGATTGAGACCTTGTACATACTCCAATGCCTGGAGTTTGGTCCAGAGATTGTCGGTGTTGGTGACATAGACAGAGCCGGCAACCGCACCGATTTTCGGATCCTGAAAATAGTCTGCCATCAGTTCGATGGCATCTTCCGAAAGTTTGGAGTCTGCATCGACTGCCAGAAAGAGTTCGCCGCGCGCTTTTTCGATACCAAAGTTCAGGGCGTGTGCTTTGCCTGCATTTTGTTTGGTAAAAGCACGCAGGGAGACATTGCCGTTATCAAATTCCATATTTTTTGCCAGCAAAAAGGTATCGTCGCTGCTTCCGTCATCGATAACGATAATCTCATATTTTGGATAGGTTTGGTTTATGAGACTTTCAAGGGATGCTTTGAGTACTTTCTCTTCATTGTAGCATGGGACAAGTACGGATACCATCGGTTTTTCCACATCTGATAAAATAATTGGCTCTTTTTTAACATTCTTATAAAGATTGAGCAGAGAAAAAAGCAGCAACAGGAAATATCTTGCCACTACGATCAGAGAAAAAATGAGAATAAAAATGACGCCCAGACGGACATAGATATTTTGATTGACCGGCAAATGGTTGAGTTGATAGACACTCAATATGGACAAAGAGAGCAATATGATAAACAGAGCGAGAATTTTAATCATTGGTCAGCTTTCAGGTAGTTCTGTGACTTCTCTGTTTTGTTGAATATGAATCGATTTTTTATGGATATTGGTACGGTCTGCAATGATTTGTCTCGCGTTTTCGGGAAGGAGGTTGATCAGTGCGAAAAAGGCAAGGTTGTTTGCTTTGTCGACAGTGACAAAATCCTCTTTTCTGATAAAAGCCGCAAGATTGTCGTGCTGTATGTCGGAAAGGTTTACCGTGA
>JALUJE010000249.1 GCA_027057185.1 Helicobacteraceae bacterium
TAAGGAGTGATGGATTTGCTCCGATACAAACGACGCTTCATGCAGGAAATAACGACGGTGTGCGTGCTACATTTTCTCAACAGAGTGTTGATGCTTCTAGAGAGAGTCAAACCGATCTTGCAACAGAATTTACCGAGCAGATGAGTATTAGTACCTCAGTTTCCAGTAATGTTTCTAGCATCAAAACTCAAGATGAAATATTTGGTTCGCTTTTAGATATCAAGGTATAATCGCATGCATCTCCTGCGTGATAATATTCATACTTTCTAAGTTTCTCAAATGCGCAGATGTTGCATCATAATCTGGTTGCTCTTTTCCGAGGTCTAGTGTACTGATGATTGTTTTACCGACAATTTTTCTACCGGGAATGCCGTTATTTATGGTACGAATACCCCAGGTGTCGTGAAACACCATAATCTTTCCTTGAAAGAGTCCCAAATAAAGCAGCACATGCCCTCTCCGATACAGTAGGGTCTCAAAGGGAACTCCCTCGGCAATAATCCGTTGTCGCTTTTGGTGATCGTTTAAACCTTTAAGTGAGATGACTCTACCGACCATTGCCTGCTTTGAAGAGTTGCGTGGCAGCCATATTCCAAAAGAGGCAAAAAGATCTCGTAACGTCGATGAGCAGTCACGTTCTTCATACAAACCACCCCAGCCATAATGTCTGCCCATGAGCTGATTTAAAAGCCTGCTCATATTCTCTCTGTTTAGCACCATTGGACCTTGGTGAGCATATTGGAGCGAGAGTGGCACTGTGACCATATGCTGTTCATGATATACAAAAGTGCTAACATCGGTACGATTAACATCCTCATAAGGCAGTAGCATACCGATTCGTCCATAGGCTATAAAACTTCCATGAGAGTCATAGAGAGGAACATACTCACAATTGACATGTAAAAAATGATTCTTCTGATATGCCTGTGCCTCCTCTGCACTTAGCATCATGATATCACGATAACGAACCCAACCGCTTGCATATGATGTAAAGACATAAACCCAAGCACCATCTTTGGAATAATGAGAAACAAATAGGGGTTCATTGAAATGAATACCCGAATTTTGCATATAATCAAAAGGGAATCCTTCTCCTGCTTTGAGAGGATCACTAAAGAGCGGTTTATGTGTTGGAAAAGCTCTTAAATGGGTAAAGTGTCGGGTAATAGCATATCCGTTGATACTGCCGTATGCATCAAAGTTACTCTGCCGTATAATAAAATCAAACCATGAAGCAGCAATCGGCAATAGGTTTTCACCGTAACTCGTTCCGGCCTGATATCGCTGGAGTGCCCACATTGCCTTAAACTTCGTTATTGGCGGTTCCGTAATGTGCCACGGCCGAAAGTAAGCGCTCTTGTAATGTTTTTGAACTCCCAGCAGTTTTTGTCGGGGGCGCATATTTTCTATATACACTTGGCTATTTTGAGCATAGCGAAGCAAATCGGCAACGGCAATATCACTCTTTTTATCGGCACATCCTCCCATCATAAATAGGAGTAAAAAAAGGAAAAACAGTTTTTTCAATCAATACCGCCAAATCGTCCTACAATACGACCGATGACTTCTATCTCTTCAGAATAAACGGTCTGTATGGGATACTCTTTATTATCAGAAATTATATCAATTTTTCCATCAATTCTTTTTTGAATTCGTTTAATAAAGAGCCCATGTTCCGTGTTAATAGTAAAAATACCGCCACGGGAGAGATCCTGTTTGGAGCGATTTAAAAAAACAATATCGTGGTAACTAAATGTCGGTTCCATCGAATCACCCGAAACATTAATGGCCTCAATATTTTTAAGCTCACGCTCTCCTCCTAGTGTCATAACAAAATTTTCCGATAGCATAAGAGACTCGTAGTGTTCGTCATCACCACTACCGCCACCACCGGCAGAAGCATTCACCTCACTAAAATAACGTACCATAAAAAATTTATTGGTTGCTTCTATGAGACTTTCAGGTGCCTGATTGTAGAGCAGCCAGTTAATAGCTATGGAGCGTTGCGCACAAAAGTCAAGCAACTCTCGAAACGGTATCTTATTTCTCTTTTTCATGGTGGCAAAATTCATTTGTGAAATTCCCAGAAGATCTGCTACATCTTTATCAAAAACCTTTTTACCTTTATAGTCAATAGAGATAATGTCTTTAATCTCTTCAACAATATCTAAGAACGGCTTCATCACTCTCTCCTACATGTAAAATAACGTATGGCAGTATCATAAACATTTTCGGAAGTATTCCATAAAAATATGTCATTTTGCAATATATATTTAATATTTGCCAAAAATAATCTAAAATTTTT
>JALUJE010000250.1 GCA_027057185.1 Helicobacteraceae bacterium
AACACACCCAACAATTCACGTAGTGTTGCCAACAGCAGTGCACGTATTGGCGGATGCCGTGTTAGCGATGGATACCGCTTCAGAGGATACCTCGATGAATTCTACATTTTTAAAGGTCCCTTAAAAACAGTAGAAATTCAAAAGCTGATGCTAACTACTCACCCATGTCAACCCTGTGCTATGGAAAACAACAATGCCCACTTTGATGTATGGGATACGTTTCGTTCCATTAATGACCGAAATATCTCTACCAAGCGTTCTGAAGCTTCATTTTCACTCACCTTAGCAGCATTAAATGCGACCAACAATGATTTTCAGGAGTTTAACGGCACCGTCTGTACACAAATTGTTGATGCCGACTGGGCCAATGCCGCTAGAAGTAGCTGGGTCAAATCACTGTTTACCGATGCCAATAGCACACTGATTGCTTTTAGTAGTAGTCATGCCGTTAAAAACAGCCGTGTTCACATTGTCTGGAAGCACAATGTAAATGAAGCCTGTCCACTTTCAGGGGAAGATAATGCCACCGACTCAAGTGATAATTTTGCCATCCGCCCGGAACGCTTTCACCTCACCGTTTCTGCCGCACCGTACTATGCATCTGAACCCTTTAGCCTTCGTGCCACGGCGCAGACGCTCAACGGTACCAATACTTTTGACTATAACGAAAGCATGGGAAGCTCTGTTGTGGTCGATGCCAATGAAACACGCACGGACTGTATTACATCAGGTGAACATTTCCAAATAGCTACTCAGGCATTTAGCCATGGGCAAACGCCCGATATCAACGCCACATTTAGTGGTTTAGCATCGTATCTGAATATAAAAATTCATGAAATTAACGGCAGCGAATTTGCCCGGGTCGATGCCCATGATACCAACGATACTCAACGCTTTATTGTGCCGTATGATCTTAATCTTAGCATACTGCCCTATGATCTTAATATCACTCAAACCCGTATCTACTCCAGTACAATGACCAACTGGCTCTATATGGCTGACATGGGTGATATGAACGCCAGTTTACATGTAAAAGTCCAGGCATCGAACAAAGACCATCAACTTCTCGAGGACTTTAACAGCAGCTGTTACGCCCAGGATGTTACCATACGTTTTGGCGTGCTTAGTGATGGAAACAGCAGTATCGATATGAATTTCAGTGCCTCAGAAGGTCACTTTAGTGACGGATCCTATCTGAAACATGCACCTTTAAACGAGATCAATCAGAGTATGACCATCCCTGCTAGCATTTTTGAAGACGGCATTGGTTATGCGATTATGGACTGTAATGTGCATCGAATCTATTCTCAACCTTATAACCCCTTTAGTATCAGCGGTCTGAGTGCAACCTTTACCGGGTCTGTGATGTCTAAAGAGCACCATGATGACACGACCCTTAACGACGGTAACCTTACCTTTTACTATGCCCGACTTAAAACGACCGATATGAAAACGTCTCAGGACAATGCAACCAATCTCATAGATATTGAGGTGTATGACACCCAAGGCAGTACCTACACTAACGGCTTCAAACGTCGCTCACTAGCATGGTGGCATAATGAACGTCACAACAGTGCCGATTTTGGCAATGTATCGAGCGTTGAGGCAACCTCTAGCAATATTTACAATACACCCGTCACCTTTAGTCTTGGGAGTACCAACATAACGTCTCCGGCTAACGGTACGATAACCCTCACGCTGCCACAACATAACGGTCGGCATATTTTACATGTAAAAACCGATCCGTGGCTCTGGTACATTCCAGAAGATTTTGGTACCGCTTACAATGATGCTATCAACTCCAAATGTACTGCTCATCCCTGCTTCATTTATGTATTTCAAGATGAAAACAGTCCAGGCTCCATCTCTTCAGGAGCCTACAAAGGGGGCAATACTAAAGTATATGACCGGGGTGTATATAACAAACAGGGTGTTAAGGTGTTTCGATAGATGCGACATGCCCTGACCCTCATTGAGATGATTGTTACCATTCTTATTATTGCTGTTGTCTTTACTGTCGTGCCAAAAATCATTTTTGCATCCAATAAAGCCATGGCACTAAGCATGAAAGAAGATGCGCTCCTTCATGCCTATGTACTCATCGGATCTGTCAGTAAACTGCCATGGGATGAAAATACACAGGTTGCAGGAAAAATTTTAAGCACTGCCGACCATATATGCAACAACTATAGAATCGGCGGTTTTTTGGGCTCACGTAACTGCATGGGCGCTACGCTATATACATCAACTTTAGGACCTGATGGTGGTGATGCCGATGATATTGACGATTATGACGGTTATCTCGAGCCTATTAGTGTCGGAACTCAAAAGCGTTACAATCTCTTGGTCTCCGTCACCTATACAAGCACACAAGAACTGAAAAAGATTACCGTTACCGCAGCATCACATCCTGATAACAATAAAATGCATGGCTTTCAATCAAGCTTTTTTTATGATTCCGCCAACCTAGGGCAGATACAGATTAAAAAGGAGCAGTGGCAGTGAAAAGCGCTTTTACCCTCATTGAAATGATTTTTGTCATCATTATTGCCGCCGTACTTTCATTGGGAAGCTTTAAGGCAATGCACGCCCTTTTTGTACGCAGTGCCAAAGCCAAAGCCCTTAGCGACTTGACCTTGCGCTCGCAACTGGTGTTGGATCAACTCAACAGTATACTCTACCACCGTATTAGCAACAGTGTGATCGGTTATACTCCCGGTGATACCTGTGAGCCCATTACCGATCTTACCGTATCACGCCCCATTTTGGAGTGGCTCGCTACCATGGATGATGAACTCTTACAGCGGCGTTACGACGGTTTTATTGATATGGGTGATAGCAACCAAAGCAGTGCGACCCTTGCCGCTCCCACCATTGATGCCACACTCAACAATACTCAAATCAACCTCATCTTCTCCGGTTCACTTGATGATGGATCCGATGAGAGTTTTAGCGCCTGCCATGGTGCCTTTGGCTGGCATGGAAATAGCAGCCACTTAAGTTACGATATTAGCATTAACCACAATAGCATTACCATTACCGATGCCGTTCAACCACAGTTTATCTATGAAAAATATTATCTCAGCAATACTGCATATGCCGTTGCCCGTGGTGCTGATGTTAGCGATTTAACCCAGTGCGCTTACGATACGTCAACACTCAAAGATGTCAGCAATACCCTTTTTCTGTTCTACAACTACCGCCCATTCAAAGGGGAGACATTCTGTGCAGACGGTGGTGTGGGTGATGTCGTAGTACTCGCTGAAGATGTCAGTGCTTTTCGTGCCGAATCGGTAAATGACGCCATTATTTTGAGCATTGATATGAACCGCTCTATTCGCGGGTCACAACATGCCGTGCATATTACCAAACAAAAGGCAGTATTGTAATGCGTCGTGCACTGGGAATCTGGCAGGCGATTATGATGATTTTACTCGTAAGCGGTATGATGATGATTGTCTTAAAATATGCTGCCATCAGCTCCCAACATGTTGCCAACACCTATATAACAGAACAGAGTGAACTTTTTTTAAACAGCGCCGTGGAGCAGACCCTTCTTGCCATTGCCTTTCACGACCGAAACAGCGGCTGTCTGAGCAATTTTTCACCACCAGATGTTACCATTCGCGGCATCACCTATCACGCCGATGTTGTCATCACCCGGTACTATCTTCAGCAACACAGTCACGACCTTGCTCTGTGCCCCACTCTGGGTTATGCCATTAAACCCAGTAGTGCTCTTAGCCACGGTATGGCAATTTTGGAAGTAAGTGTTCGTGCCTCCAGAGGGGCGAGAGTATTGAGAAAACTCTTACGAAGGACATTACAGCAACCATGAAAACAGCATTTACACTTCTGGAATTAATTGTAGTAATCGTCATTATCAGTATTATGGCAGCAGTAGGCAGTTCCTCATTTCGTTCTAACTACCTGCATGATGACGTACAGTTCATTCTCACCAAAATTCAAGAAGCACACTTTAAAGGTATTGGATATGAACACAATGGTTTTGGTACTGAAGCAACGCTTCCTGATTATGACAACGGATGCATTCAGTTACAAAACGCTACGCTTAACGACCGGGCAACCCAAACCGGTATCTATTACACGTTACATGTAGATGATTTTGACTACGGTACACTCTGTTTTGATGCCAAAGGACGACCCCATCATGATAATTTTAAAAAATCCACACTTCTGACTACCCAAAAATTACTAAATTTCACATATTCTGGAAAATCTTACTCAATTATCATTGAACCTGTGAGTGGATATGCTATAATTAAGCAATAGTAATTACAAATTCACAAAAATAATTATAAGATTAATCATGACTGCTAATGCGATTCTCTATGTTGTCAATGCTGAAGAGACCCTCTTATTTGACGGTAAGCACTTTAGTGAGGCACCTGCAAAAAAACGTGCGCCATACTACTGCGTTGCACCGCTTCCAATGTCAATCATACGCACTCATGGCTTTAAAGTTCCCAATACTATTAGCAGTGAAAAGCTTGTTATTCAGGCAGAAATGAGTATGTATGAAGAGGGCGGTCTCAACCCTGAAACCGATTTCAAAATTGATTCGCTTACCATCCCCTTAGAACACGAGGAAAGCCTGTATATCGAATCGTATGCTGTCGAAGAGGAGAGTATTCGTCACCAGTTTGACACTTTTGTCAAAAAAAACCGTCTCATCGATGCCATGATTCCTCCTGCACTGAGTTATCATGCCCTCTATGCTTTTGAGCTTCTGGAGAAAAAAAACGATCTTTTTATCCATTTCGATGAACACGAGGCCTATGCCGTCATCTTTAAAAACGGTCGCTATATCGCAACCCGTGCCATCAGCAACTTAAGTGAAATTGCCCAGAAACTGGGCGTCGATGTTGCAACAACTCGTGAACTGCTCAGTACTAAAGGCGTTGAGGACGCCCGATATGCACCCGATGAGTTGTTACATATGCATACTCTGCAAGAAGAACTCTCCAAAGCAGTAGAACGCATTGCCCATTCCATCAGTCACAAACGCGGCATTTTTCGTCTTGATCATATTGACCGTTTTTTTATTGATTTTGAGGGCGCTTCGATTCCGGGATTTTTAGAAATGTTCGAAAGTTACGGTTATGACACTGCCACTAAAGAAACGCTTGATATTTTCGATGCCGTAGCACCCGGAAAAAAACATCATGCCCTCAATGCCCTCTATGCATTGGGTGGTCTGACACAGCAACGCTATCCACTGGTCAATTTAAGCATTTACGAGCGCAAACCCCATCTGCTCAAAACACATGTAGGACAGTTTGTTATGGTACTGGTAACAGCTGTGCTACTCGCGGCTGCCTATCCTCTCTATGCTACCTTTGAACTCGACACACTCACCCAGCGTAAAACCCATTTACAGACTCAGGTCAATAATATGGAGCGCATCACACAACAGCTTCGCATGACACTCAAAACAGAGCGATCCAAACGAGATGCACTCAAACAAGAGTATGCCGTCCTTCTAGAACACATAACGGGGTATGACCATATGCTTGATGCACTGCAGGAATTTGAGACGGAGAAACTGGCACGACAACAGATGATGAAAGATGTCAACCTGGCAATGAAAACCTTTGCCCTCTCCTCAAAATTTTTAGAGCAGAACGGCTCTACGATGATGAAAGTACACATTATTACTCCGTATGAAAAACGGGACAACATCGCCAGATTTATGAAAGCGTTGATTGCAAAAGGTTACCATCACGTTGAAACCAAAAAAATTCAGCGTGATGATACGCTCTATGAAAGTCTCGTGGAGATACGTCCATGAATCATCAGATCGAACTACTCGAATCCCAGCTTAGCGAGATGTCGACTCGAAAACGATTTGGCATCTACGCCCTCATCATCATCGCATTGATTTTTATGAGTTGGAATCTTTTTGGTGAAACCTATTTCCATGAAATACAGATGCAAGAACATGCCGTAATCTCACTTGAGCAAAAACTCCAACAGCGAGGGGTTTCTTCACTAAAACGCGCTATCAAAAAAAGTCGCAATGAACGATTACAATTAGAAGACGATCTCACCAACCTACATTTCAAAAATCAATTTTTACGTACTAAACTCGAATCGGTCGGGTTTATCATGTATGACCAAAAAGGGGCGGCTCAGATCCTTGAAGATATTTTACGGCAGTCTCTTAAACACGGCATTGCCATTGATGTCATCGAGTCTACAAAGCAAGAGCGCCCCTATGTATCCTATATTGCTCAAAAGGCACAAATACATGTTACCGGAAAGGGGTCTTTTCTAGGTATTGTCGCACTGATGCAGTATATCGACGCATTGAATGTACTTATGCGTACCACCGATGTTACTATTGGCATTGACGAGAATAATGCCACCTATTGCGATATTAACCTCTCACATTATGGGGTAGAACTATGAAAATATTCTATCTGTTCTTACTTATCACGCTGCCACTCTGGACAAAAGATGTTGACATTACACCGATTGTAAAAAAAATTGATGCTCTAAGAGCACAAAAAAAGACATCACCGACACTAAACTATGCATTGTTTGATCCGTTTGCCAAAGCCAAGCCGCTTTTAGCAACCAAAGAGCAGCCTCCTCTTATGAAAAAATCGATCCGGCCGATTGTAGTACAGACTATTTTAAATCGTCGTGCCTTGATTGACGGGAAATGGCTGGGTGTAGGAAAGCGAATTCACGGACATACCATCACTGCAATCAAACAACATGATATTGTCGTAAGCAACGGCACAACTACACGTACGATTCCCATTAAAACGGGCAAACGGCTTATTATAACCAAGGAACAAAATTGATGAAGCTACTTGTTATATTCATGTTGGGTGTCACGCTACTCTTGGCCTCCTCAAAACACTCCTGTGAAGCAACGCTGTTTACGTTTGATGTCACTCAAGACAGTGGCAAAGTACGTATTATGGATATTGTCGAAAATGTGGCACATGAATGCCATTTCTCCGTAAGAATCACCGACAACGAAGCCAGAAAAGTACTTAACACCCCACTCTTTCTCGTGCATATACACGACTATACCTTAGACAATATTTTTGATTTTCTATTTACTCAGCACAATATGTTCTATACCTTTGACAAACACAAAAATGTCTTGACCCTCTCGTATCTTGAGACCCATTCGTTTATTATTGATTATGTCAATTTAACGGAGCACTCAACCGATTCAACCAAAACCATTACCGTAGGTGCTGCTTCCATATCAAACAGTAATGGCGCTAACGGTGGTAACCGCGCTACTTCCGGAAACAACAATGTGCGTCAAAACTCCAGTAATGCCGACTATACAACGGTAATATCCAAATCAAAATTTGAATTTTGGGACAAACTCAGCAATGAAATTGATACCATCTTATCACGAGACGGTGATCTCATGCAAATTGAGAGTAAATCCATCATTAATCGTGAAGCCGGTATTGTCACCATCACCGGAACCAAAGACCAAATTGACCGGGTCAGCGACTATCTCCAAAAGGTCAAGGAACGGCTGCACAAACAGGTGATGCTGGAGACTAAGGTATTTGAACTACGCTACAGTAACAAAGAGAGTACCGGAGTCGATTGGA
>JALUJE010000251.1 GCA_027057185.1 Helicobacteraceae bacterium
TCAATAAGGAGCGTTGTATCTTTAAAGGTATATCCAAGTTTCTTTTCTAAAGGTTTAAGATGCTCCATTACCGTCCTTTTTAAATTGTTCTGCTTTTTGTCGTGCCATTTTATCACAACGTTCGTTTTCTTCATGTCCAGCATGACCTTTAACCCAGAATGCTTTGACGCGGTGGTGTTGAGAGACTTCAAGATATTCGCGCCACAGATCGGGATTTTTTACTTTTTTAAAATTCTTTGTTACCCAGCCCTTTAGCCATGTATTAATGGCATTGACCACGTAGGAAGAATCCGAAAAAACGGTAATATCTCATGGCTCTTTCAAGACTTTGATGCCTTCAATGACACCACGAAGTTCCATGCGGTTATTGGTGGTATGAACTTCACCACCGCTGAGAAGTTTCTCATGGTCTTTATAGCGAATAATGGTACCGTATCCGCCGGGTCCCGGATTTCCCAGTGAGGAGCCGTCACTAAAAAGTGTAATTTTCTTCAAAATGATCCTTTGTTAACATCATCTGCGGTATTACTGAGCCAATACTGTGACAGTGAGGACAGCGGTGAAACGAGAAAGGAAAGGTGTGTTTGCATTTTTGACATAAATATTCAAACTGTAAACATGCACCCTGGTGATGAGAACGTTGTAGCTTAATGAGAATGTCCAACTCGAAAATATTACTGGATATAGCAAGCGCAAGGACACCTTTGGCGCTAAAGAGTTCCCGAAGATAGCTGTCGGCAGTAAGTATTTCCATGGAGAGTTTATCTTGCGGCAGGTACCATAAGATATCGCTGACACGTCTATAGTCGTCGTGGTGAAGGTGCTGCCATGCCATTGCGGCATCAACTCGGAAGAGGTATTCAAAAATGATGTAGCACAGAGATCGGCTCTGTGTATAAACATCTAGTAATTTTTTGGCTTTTTCTTTTTGAGAGACATCGTGTCGCTGCAGTAGATAGGCACACTCTAAATAGCGTTTTTCATGGGTGATTTCCTCATCGAGCTCATGAAGTGGCTCAAGAACATCAAGTGCTTTTTTGTACTCTTTGAGGCGATCATACACCAAAAGAAGTGAATACAGAGCATTGGGTGTTCGCGGTGCATGTTGTAAAATTTTTGTGAAGATCTCTTTGGAGCGCTCCAGAAAGCCTGCCTTAAAGTAGGCTTGCCCAAGTAAAATGGCAATGCTCTGTTGTTGCCGAGTGTCTTTTTCCACTTCGAGAATACTTTGGTAGATCTCAATAGCTTTCTCATAATGACCCTGCTGAATATAGGATTGTGCCAGAATAAGCCATGAGTGGTTGGAGACATTGCCATCGTAAATAATGGTTTTGATCTCTCCATCAGCAGGGACAGTATTGAGATTTTTAATGAACGTGTCTAAATATTTGGAGTCGTCTTTAGTTTTGTATCTTCCCCACCAGTAGCTAAAGAAGGCAATAATAAAAATGAGTGCAAAAAATACGATAATCCCAAACAGCGGATCACGTGTTTCAATATACAGATTGTTCAAAGGGATTCACTCTACGTTTTTGAGTAATTATACCATCACTTTCAGCTATTCATGAGGCTTCTATGACGAAGTGTGCCATATTATCTCTTTGAGCTTATGATTTTCAAAGAGATATTCCAAAGAGGGAGCAGAAGATAAGGTACATGTAAATTGCTCTGCTGTTGGCTGCGTGCATTGTGGATGGTAGGCTTCAAATACTCTAAAGGATGTACCGACGCGGCCGTATTTGTGGGCGATTTTGTCACTGGTTACGGCAATAGATGCAATAGATTCCTTGTCGGCTGAGGGATGGATGAGCATCATCTCTTCACGGTTATGTGTGATACGAATGATGGGGTGTGCCACTCCGGTTTTAAAAAAAGTGAATTGCTGTACGTCGAATCCCAAGAGTTTGGAGTTAATGACGGCAACATTAAAGGGAGTTTTCTTAGTAATTAAGGCAATACCTTTGGTTGAAAGCTCTAAAGGATATGGGGCAGATTGTTGCTGGGACGAGCAGCCGTGTAACAGAAATAATATACTGGACAATAAGAGGAACCGTTTCATGACGGGAGTATAGCATTTTTGGAATAATAACGGTGAGCCGAGGGCTCACAATAGTTAGGCGCGACCTGCTACCATGCCGTAAATGGTCATGGGTTTGAGGGCATAGACCTTTAGTAGCCACCATATCCAGCGCTCTTTGGTAGGATCAAGCGGGAAGGAAGGTGTTGGTTTTTTTGTCCAGTTGAACTCTGCTAGCATTACCGTGCCGATGCTGGTAATGAGTGGACAGACCGTATAGCCGTCATACGCCGCGGGAAGTGTCGGTTTGTTCTCCATGGTCGCAATAAGGTTGTCTACTACCACGGCGTACTGTTTTCGAGCACTACCGCCGGTTTTTCCCATAGGAACGGCAGCAACATCTCCCAAGCAGAAGATATTGTTGTATTTGACATGTTGCAGGGTCTCTTTTTTAACAGGAACCCATCCTTTTCTTGATCCGATTTTTGAGTTGCCAACAACATCCGGGGCTTTCATGGGAGGCGTTACATGAATAAAATCATACTTTTTGTCGACGAGCTCGGATTTATTGATGACAGAAAACTCTTCAATGTCTTCGTCCCATGCTCCTTTTTCGGTCCAGCTATGTTTAAAGGTTGCTATTTTGGCATCGGTATCGAGTTTGACCAGATTGTGTTTGTAGTGCCATTTAAAACCACGATCTTTAAACTGTTGCAAAATTGCTTCATGATACTCTGGAACACCAAACATTTTGCCTCCGTTTGGTAAAAAGACTAGATCTACCTTATCACGTACACCGGCTTCTACCAGACGGGAGTGCATGAGGTAGATCATCTTTTTGGGAGCACCGCCACATTTAATCGGAGTGTTGGGATGCGTGAAAAGTGCCTGCAGTTTTTCGGGACCCGTATGTGCTTTTGCCTGTGCAATCAATTTTTGCATTCCCTGCCATGTATCGGCGGCACCGTCTCTAAAATAGACGGAGTAGACACCGTTTTTACCAACTTTCTCTTTTACAACGGCATTATCGGCACCGGATGAGGTGATGACACCTTCAAGACCGTCAATGGCACCGTAGTCAAGCATGAGTCCGGTAGCAACAACGAGATAGTCGTAAGGAACGTTCTGTCCACCGGCAGTTGTCACGCTATTGTTATCTGGATCAAACGATGCAACCGCATCCTTAATCATGGTAACATTGCTAGGGGTATGTTCATCGCGGTTGTAGATAATATCGTCTTTTTCCCAAACACCTGCGCCGACAAGGGTCTGCCCCGGCTGGTACGACACGGAAGTCGGATCGGGTTCAATGATGGTAATGTCAGGATTGGAGAGGGTTCGGCTAAGTTTTGCAGCAACCGCCATACCTGAAATACCTCCGCCTACAATGACAACTTTACCGGTAGCATCGGAAGCTTTGGCTTCTGTAGTGCTTCCGGTGCTTGCCAGTACTCCGGCAGCCAGTGGTGAGACTGCCAAAAATTTCATGGCATCACGTCGGCTCATACTCTTTTCATGCTGTTCTATCTCGCAGAGAATCTCTTCAGATAAGCTATCCTTATTCATTTTGTCAACCTTATGTGTGTTTTAATAATTTACTATTTTACATTGTGAATATAAAACTAGCCTTGCGCCGATTAAAATCTTAGTAAATTCGTTCAATTATCATTTGAATTGATACATTTTCACCATATTCGTTCCGATTTATTGTATAAGAGCAGGTAAGTTTTTGATCTTTAAGAAGAGAAATATTTTGTCGAAATGCAATCATTTGGTGTGTTGTAGCGGCATGGTTTTGAAAATATAGCTGTAGACGGGAGTGCTCCTTTTCTGGACCAAAATAACGGATATGACGTACTTCGGCTTCCCTGAGAAGAAATTTTGGACGAGGATTTCCCTCTCCATAGGGTTCAAAAGATTCTAAGATTTCCAGCAGTTCAAAGTCAATACTTTCGCTATTGAGTTCCCCCATAACCATCTCGGGTTCAAGAAACTCGGAAGGCTCAAGTAGGGCAGCGTTTTGATTAAGCGCTTTTGTAAACATGCCAAGATGCTCTACACGGAGGGAGAGTCCGGCAGCCATTTTATGCCCGCCAAATTTCTCTAATAGGGATGACTGGGTTTGTAGTAGTGCATAGATATCGACATTACCAATGCTACGGGCACTCCCTTTGGCAATGCCCGTAGCAATACTCAGTACTATGGCAGGCTTGGAAAAGCGTTGCACCAGTCGAGCGGCTACAATACCGACAACTCCTTCGTTCCAGCCCTCTGCAGCAACGACAATCACCGGATCATCGGGGTTGACCTGCAACAGCGCTTCATCGGTAAGTTCTCTTTCAATACGTTTACGCTCTATATTCAGTGCATCTAGTGTTTCAAAGTGGGTATAGGCTTCGTGTTGGGTTGATGCCGTTAGAAAATGCAGTGCAGTAGCGGCATCATCGAGACGTCCTGCTGAATTGAGCCGTGGGGCAATCTGGAACGCAATATCTTCAGCACGCAGAGATGATTTATTGAGAAATTCACAGATAATGACTGAAGCGGGACGGGTACTGCGCTGCAGCTGCTGAAGTCCAGCTTGAACCATCACTCGATTGATGTGTGTCAGGGGCATCACATCAGCAATAATCGCCAGAGCCAAAAGGTCAAGATAGTCACGCATATTGACTGAGACACGAAGTTCACGTTTTAGCAGTGCCATCAGAAGCCATGCGACTTGAGCCCCACATATCTCTTTAAAAGGGTAGGAGCATTGCGGCAGTTTGGGATTGACGATGGCGTAAGCATTGGGTAGTGTTGCTGCAGGAGTGTGATGATCGGTAATAATAAGGTCGATTCCTCGTTCCTGACACCGTGCGGCGGCTTCAAAAGCACCAATACCATTATCTACGGTAATAATAAGATCGGCATCAATACGTTCGAGTAGGGCAGTAGAGATGCCGTATCCATCACGAAAACGGTTAGGAATGGTCACGCTGAGAGGGTACCCGATATGCTGGAAAAAAAGGGCTACGATAGCGGTGGAGGTTACGCCGTCAACATCATAGTCGCCGACGAGTGCAATACGTTCTTGTGCGTGAATGGCATCAGCCAAACGTTTGGCCGCTTTTTCTCCATGAAATAGTAGTGAGGGATCGGGAATATCAGCAAGTTTTTTGAGGCCGTCTTGAAAACGCTTTGAGAGGAGGGTTTTCAACGCCGCCTTATCAATTTTAGGGACGCTAGGTTTGTTTGACATGGTGTAACGTTGCCTGGACAAAAGCTAAAATGGCGGGATTGGGTGTTTGTAGACGCGAGGTAAACTCGGGATGGAACTGTACCCCTAAAAACCATGGATGGTCTTGAACCTCTACGGCTTCAATAAGACCGTTGGATTCACCAGTAATGCTCATGCCGGCATTTTCAAGAGCCTCTCTGTAGTCTGGATTGGCTTCATAGCGATGGCGGTGACGTTCGTAGATGGTGGGTGCATGATGGTATGCAGCGCGTAGGTGGGATCCTTCTTTAGTGTTACAGGGGTACTGCCCCAAGCGTAGAGTGCCTCCCATGGGTGACTCATGGGTACGCAATTGCGTTTGCCCGGACTGGTTAATGAAGTTATCAATCAGGTAGATAAGTGGATGTGGGGTATGCGGATCAAATTCAATAGAGTTTGCTCCTTCCAGACCCAACACATTGCGGGCATATTCAACTAGCGTCAATTGCATGCCCAAGCAGATACCGAGATACGGAAGCTTTTGGGTGCGGGCATATTCAATGGTCTGAATTTTGCCTTCAACACCGCGTGAGCCAAACCCGCCGGCAACTAGAATGGCATCGCAATCACGCAGTAATGTGTCGGCATCTTTACTCTCAACCTCTTCGCTATCAATCCAGCAGATGTCAACTTTGGTATCAAGGTGTGCACCGGCATGAATCAGTGCTTCAGTCAGCGATTTGTAGGACTCTTTAAGTTCAAGGTATTTACCGACAAAACCAATGACAATGCGCTCGCTTGGAGCAACAATTTTTTTGACCAGAGAATCCCATTGGGTCATGTTGGGCTGAAGTTCGCCCAGTTCCAGTTCTTTGGCAATGGGCATCAAAATATTTTGCTGTAAAAAGCTCATAGGAACAGCGTAAATTGTTGGCGCATCCAATGCTAAAATGACACTGTCCTGGGCGACGTCACAGCTCATGGCCAATTTTTTTCGGAATGTTTTAGGCAATGATTCTTCAGAGCGTGCAATAATCATCTGTGGAGTAATTCCAATACGGCGTAACTCCTGCACTGAATGTTGGGTTGGTTTGCTTTTATGTTCCCCTGCTGCCCTGATATAAGGAATGAGTGTGACATGAATGAAAAAGGTTCCGGCAACCTCGTCATCATGTTTCATTTGACGAATAGCCTCCATAAAAGGAAGGCCTTCAATGTCGCCGACGGTTCCACCGAGTTCAACGACTAGAAGATCATGACCTGCTCCTGCATGCTTAATGCGATTGACAATTTCACCGACAATATGGGGTACTACTTGAATCGTCTGTCCCAAATAACCGCCGGCACGTTCCCTTTCAATTACAGAACTGTATACCTGCCCGGTCGTAAAATTGCTACTTTTTAAAAACGAAGCATCCAAAAAACGTTCATAGTTTCCAATGTCCAGATCGGTTTCGGCACCGTCTTCGGTCACAAAAACTTCACCATGCTCAAGAGGACTCATGGTACCGGGATCGACGTTGATGTAGGGATCGATTTTGAGCATACTGACATCTTTACCCGCGTGTTTAAGCAGTGTCGCGATACTCGCGGATGCAATCCCCTTTCCCAGTGAACTCAGCACACCGCCGGTCACAAAAATATACTTTGTCTCTTTTTCGCTCATAAAAACCACCAAATACCAATTTAGTTTTATTATAGTGAAGTACTACTAACAGGCGAATTAAAAAGTGGTTATTTTTGGAAAACTAAAATAGTTTTATCAGACTCCATTGAGAAGAGAGAAATATCGAAATTTTTTATCATTTTCATAGGAGACAGTGATACTATTTCACTCAGTGCGTGATAATACTGTGCAATAGTGCCCTGCTCTTTCGCGTAACATTCACCCGCTTTTTTCTCGAAAAAAGTGATCTCTGTATGGAGTATATTCTCCTCAAACTCCGCGTCTATAGCGAGGAACTTCTCTTCATCATCGACAATCAGACTACCGGATGCGACATCTTCAAACCCATGCAGGGTATTGACATCGCAGACAAAGATACCTCCCTTAACAAGATGTTTCGCTACATCTTCCAAGAATGTTGCCATTGTCTCTTTGGGCATGTAGTTCAACACATCGGCGACAGCCAGTACGGCATCGTAAGAGGCATCGAGTTCATGAAGATAACAGTGCCTGGCATCGAGTCCTTTTGCTTTGGCGATCTCCACCATCTCCCGGCTGATGTCGATTCCCGTCGCGTGATATTTCCGGGAAAGTTCAGCAAGCAATTTCCCATTCCCGCAGCCTACATCCAGTACACTACCGGGTGCATAGCTCTCAAGAATCTGTAAATAGACTTCATAAAGTTTTTCATAAGCTTCATAAAATCCGATCATCGGCTCTATTC
>JALUJE010000252.1:0-4029 GCA_027057185.1 Helicobacteraceae bacterium
CATTACCTTTTCGGAGGTCTTGAGATCATATATTCGACCGAGTGACCTGTTAGTACGCTACAGTGACGAGGAGTTCTGCATGGTATTGAAGCAACGCAGTGCAGAGCAGACTCAGGCCTTGTTAGATAGAGTATTGCATTATTGTAAATCTGTTGAACTCGATGTTGCATTGGGATTTACATGCCATCTTGAGAATTGTTTAGATGAGATGCTCAATCATGTTGATATGATGCTCTACAATGCCAAAAACAATGGTAGAATAGTAGGAGATTAGAAGACAACCTTTCCCTCATCTTGAAGCTGTCTTATAATGGTTTTTGCTTTGCTGTGACCGCCATAAGCAGCTTTACGACAGAGTTCAAGAGCCTTGTCATTATCTTGTGCTACGCCCAATCCCTGATCGTACATCAGCCCCAGATTGTAGTGCCCGGTAGGAAGGTTCTTTTCCGATGCCCGCTGAAAACAGTGCCGTGCACGTTCCAAATTCTTTACGACACCATGCCCCTCTTTGTAGAGGACACCTAAATTGTTAAAAGCTTCAGCATGACCGCGTTTGGCAGCCTCTTCATACCAAAATGCTGCCTCCGAGTAGTTCTGTGCACACCCCAGACCGCGTTCGAGCATCAGAGCTACTTCGTATTGTGCCGGTGGTACCTCTAAAATGGCAGCCTCTAAAAAGAGTTCATATGCTTTGAATTGATCTCCATCGCTGTGTAGTAGCGCCAGATTAAACAGGGCATAGGGCTGTTTCTTCATTGCTGCTTTTTCATACCAAAAGCGTGCCTGAGAGGTATCTTTTGGTGTACCCTGTGCATTTTGATACATAAACCCCAACGATGTCTGGGCATCGGCATTGCCTTGATCTGCTAGGGGTCTATAAAGGGAAAATGCCCGGATATAATCTTGGGAATTATAGGCATTATGCGCTTCTGCAATCATTCAGACTTTCCGTTTTTTTTGTAGGCTCTTCGCTTTGAGATCAGGTTTGTGATTTTTGAACTGTTCTAGGAGGTGTTCATCACGAATCTTGTGTTCCTCATCTCCATCTACGGTGGGATCATACTCTATCACTTCGGGACGGTAGTTTTGGAATATATCGTCCACACTCTTTTTCTCATCACTCATCTTAAACTTTCCACTATCTTTTTCCATATTTTAGAATTCCTTAGCTTAAACCACCAAGGAGTAGGTATAATTTCACCATAATTTTTACAAAGAGAGTCAATGAAATATGATGTAATTGTCGTGGGTGGAGGCCATGCCGGTATTGAGGCATCACTGGCTGCGGCACGGATGGGAAAACATACCCTACTGGTCTCGATGCTGGCAGAAAATGTGGGTGCTACAAGTTGTAACCCTGCCATTGGCGGTTTGGCAAAGGGGCATCTGGTACGAGAACTGGATGCTTTAGGTGGTGAGATGGGACTTATTACCGATGAAGCAGGTATTCAATTTCGTATTTTAAATGCTACCAAAGGTCCGGCTGTTCGTGGTTCTCGAGCCCAGATAGATATGGATCGTTACCGCATTATTGCCAGAAATACAATTTTACACACACCCAATTTGGAGTTGGTTCAAGAGACAGTGGAGTCTTTGCTTTTTGAAGATGATATGGTCATTGGAGTGAGCACCGATCTATTCAACCGTTATGAAGCAGCGCGTGTCATTCTAACGACCGGAACCTTTCTGAAAGGGGTGGTGCATATTGGTGAGGCAAGGAAACCTTCTGGGCGTTTCGGAGAATTTTCTGCAGAAGATCTTTCGCACTCTTTATTGGAAAAAGGGCTTCGTATGGGACGGCTAAAAACGGGAACCTGCCCTCGAGTTGACAGTTCAACTATTGATTTTTCCGTGATGGAAAAGCAGCTTGGCGATACTCTGCCTAGTCCTTTCAGTTTTCGGACGCCACGGGAACAGTTTGCTCGAGAAAAAGAGCAACTGCCATGTTATATTGCCTATACGAATGAGGCGACTCATCGTATTATTGAGGGGAACTTTCACCGCGCACCACTCTTTACGGGTCAAATTGAGGGGGTGGGACCACGCTATTGTCCGAGTATTGAAGACAAGATTAACCGTTTCCGCGATAAAGAGCGTCATCACCTTTTTATAGAGCCGCAAACGGCTGAAAACAGCGAGTGCTACATTAACGGAATGAGTACATCCCTGCCACCGGATGTTCAGCAGCAGATGGTACACTCTATTTGTGGTATGGAACAGGCAAAAATTGTACGTTACGGCTATGCTATTGAGTACGATTATGTGGATCCTACGGAGCTTCACCATTCGCTTGAAACCAAAAAGATTAAACATCTCTACTTAGCAGGTCAGATTAACGGAACCACTGGGTATGAAGAGGCGGCGGCACAGGGGCTGATGGCCGGTATCAATGCGTCCTTGACGCTTGAAGGAAAGGTGCCTCTGGTGCTACGCCGTGACGAAGCCTATATTGGGGTGATGATTGATGATCTGGTCACTAAAGGAACGAAAGAACCCTACCGCATGTTTACGTCACGCGCAGAATATCGCTTATTGCTACGTGAAGAGAGTGCCGATATCCGTTTAAGTTCCTACGGTTATGAATTGGGACTGCTAGATGAGAGTACATACCAGAGGGCACAAAAGAAAAAACAGCAGATTCAGGAGGGATTCACATTGCTTCAGAATATGGAGTTGACGCCCAATAAAGCATTCATTACTTTTTTGGAATCTATTGGTGAAGAGAAAATTACCGATAAAGTTACGGCACCACAGATTATTGCGCGTAAAAGCTTTACATTGGACAAACTTGTTCAACTTGCACCTGAGCTCTCAGCATACGATAGCTACATACAAAATGAGATTTTGGTTGAAGCCAAATATGAGCGCTATGTTCAAAAGCAGCAAGACGATATTGAGCGACTAAAAAAATATTTACATGTAAAAATTCCGTCGAATTTTGATTTTCGTACGGTCAAAGGGCTCTCTCATGAAATGATTGAAAAATTTGAACACTTTAATCCACCGACACTGCAGGCAGCATCACAGATTAGCGGGGTGACTCCGGCAGCAATTGAGATTTTGCAGATTTATATTAAAATGGGTGCAAGATCCAATAAAGTGTGAGAATGTTCATTAAAGTATGCGAATCGCTACAATAAAGTTTGAGAATGAGATAGCAAGATGAAAAAACCAAACAGTATCATCCCTGAGTTTATGACAAAGAACAAAGATGATACTTTTATGTTTTTGATGCCGCCTCGTCTCAAAATTGTATACTATCGTAATCCTATATCCAATTTAAGCCCCAAAGCCTCTGCATATTTCATCAGCGTACCAAGATTTGGCATATAGGTATTGTTTAGGCTCTCCAGTCTGGAGACATTAGACTTTGATGTACCGATTTTAAGAGCAATTTGTTCTTGTGTAACCCCTTTTGAAAGCCTAGCCGACACAAGCTGCTTTTTGATGTTAAAAAGTGGTGCCAATGCATCATACTCTGCTTTAACATCAGCGTTTTTCAGTGCTTTATCTCTAAAGCTTTTTAATGGTGGTCTATTTGTTTTCATGGTCTATCTCCTTTTTTCGCTTTAAAGCGATTTCAAGATCTCTTTTAGGTATCTTTTGATCTTTCTTGACAAAAGAGTGTAAGATGATAATCTTCTGTCCTTTTTGATAGCAATAGATACTTCTACCTATACCCTCTTTGGCTTTGGCTCGCACTTCAAATAAACCATCATTAAGTGGTTTCGTGTACGGTTCTCCAAGCTGAGCCCCTACCATCTCTATAAGTTCAAAAATATGTAACATCTTTGCCAAGATCTTTGGAGGCAGGGAAAAAGTCTCTGTCTCTACGCTCTCATCAAAAAACTCTATTGTCCAATTCATAGGATAGGTTATCATAATAGATAACCTTTGTCAAGTTACATCATCTTTGTTTTATTTGTATCTGCCATTTCACCCATTTATGAATACTGAAATGACACCCAACAATTTCAGCAACACTTTGTTGTATAACTTTTTGATTCTTTCGTTTAAGGTAGTTGATAG
>JALUJE010000252.1:4039-5805 GCA_027057185.1 Helicobacteraceae bacterium
ATTGTATAGTATCCTAAAAACAAGGTTTTAGAGATGAAAATAGCTTACTCTCACACTGTATTGTATCTTCCAATGGGAAAAGGAATTTTATGAGTACCTATTATTATGTCCATACGGGGCATCGGGTCGGACTCGATAGGTTTCGTCGTGCTGCTGCGGTAATCGAGGGGTTAAAAGATGAAGACATTACGTTGCTGACATCAGATTTTCGCATTGCTTCAGAAGCAAAGGCGTATGGCTTTTTACGTGCTGTAGGTGTAGATGTTGTACAAAATATTGCACATATTGCCAAGCGGGGGGATCAGCTCATTTTTGATTCGGATGAACACAGTCCCACTACGTTAGATGATATGATGCACTTTTTTTCTAAAGTTATTCGTTTTAGTGACAATAGCGGTGAGGTGAAGCATGAAAAAGAGTTTTTGATCTCTCCCTATTTGGAAGGAGCGGGTATTTGCAATGCCATACCCGTAGCATCAAAGTATTTTGGAACATTTAACAAAAATATTGATATAGCATTTTTCTATGGCGATGATGATTATGACAAAGAAGTTATTACTCATAAAGAAGCATTAAAAACATTGAATATGGAGTTGTTGCTTGGATTTTACTATTTTGTATTTTATGAAGATGACGTAATCGATACCTTTAAGAAAATCCACGAAAATGATGCTTATGATACAGTGATTCAGCAGAGTAATGTTTTGGTGACGGCATCACCACAGGCCGCACTAGATGCTCTGGCTTCAGGAGGACGACCCATATTTATTCAGCGGGATGACCACTCCGATGAATTTCAGGAACTATTTCAAAAGTTAAACATTCCTGTTATTGAGGGTTTAAATATAATACAATTAACTAAATGTATCGCAACGATAAAACAACATACCTACAGAATAATCGAGAAAAAAGGTAACCAAACTACTCATTTTATAAAAGAAATCTTAAATTCATGAGATATTAAAACTCATTCACCTATAATGACCCTTAAACTCCTAGACATAAGTGAGATAAATATGACAAATGAGAGCAGAAGAGGCTTTATTGGTAAAGCTTTCGGTGCAGTAGCAGGTGTTGGAGCAGTCGCTTCATTAGTTGCAATGAAGAGAACTTGGGATCCGCTTCCAAGTGTTATGTCAGCTGGTTTTACAACGGTTGATGTATCTTCACTTGTTGAGAATAAACTGGAGATCGTCGTATGGCGTGGAAAGCCTATTTTTCTTTTGAAGTATAGTGCTGACATGAAGCCGACAGAGGGTCGAAATGTTAAAATTGATGATCACTATTTTTCTGTTATGATTGGATTGTGTACCCACCTTGGGTGTATCCCAGCCTATCGTCCGGATACCAAAGATTTTAAATGTGCGTGTCATGGTGGTGAATTTACTGCCGATGGCGTTAACGTCTTTGGTCCTCCTCCGCGTCCTCTCGACATTCCTCCGTTTAAAATTGATGGTACAACATTGGTTTTGGGTGAAGAGGGTGAAGAGTACAAAAAATTGACAGCAAAAGCGTAAGGAGAGTTAGATGGCAGAATTTAAAAAAGCAGAATCTACTCTAGAGTGGTTCGATCAGCGTCTTGGTGTAACTAACCTATATAAGGTGATGATGTCGGAGTATTGGATTCCGAAAAAAATCAACTTTTTATGGGCAATGGGTGTTATTTTAATCATGTTGTTTAAAATATTGCTCATAAGCGGTATTTTTTTACTCATGTATTACAAGCCGGATGTAAATTTGGCGTTTGACAGCGTCAACTATACGAT
>JALUJE010000252.1:5815-7565 GCA_027057185.1 Helicobacteraceae bacterium
CTATACTATTATGCAAGAAGTAGGCTACGGCTGGCTTTTTAGACATATACATGCAGTGGGTGCCTCCGTCGTGTTTCTGATTATTTACATTCACATGTTTACCGGAATCTATTATGGCTCGTATAAAAAAGGACGCGAGATGATTTGGATTTCGGGAATGTTACTCTTTGTCCTTTTCTCAGCAGAAGGCTTTAGCGGTTACATGCTTCCATGGGGTCAAATGAGTTATTGGGCAGCATATGTAATTACCGAAATTTTTGGCGGTATTCCTTTCATAGGTAACGAGCTGGTGGTATGGATTCGTGGTAACTTCTATGTTTCTGATGCAACGTTGACGCGTTTCTTTATGCTACATGTATTGTTAATTCCATTGGCGATACTCGGTGCCATTGCTTTTCACTTTTATGCATTACGTTTTCCTCATGTCAACAATGAAGACGGTGAGTTTTTTGACTTTGACGAAGAAGCAGAAAAATATTTGGCAGGCAATAAAAAAGAGTCTAAAGTTGTTCCGTTCTGGCCGGTGTTTCTATCTAAAGATTTTATGGTTCTTGGATTCTTTATGATCTTCTTTTTCTATCTGGTCTTCTACCACTACGGTTTTGCCATGGATGCCATTAACTTTGATAAAGCAGATGGGCTGAAAACTCCGGCACATATCTACCCTGAATGGTATTTCTTGTGGTCGTACGAAGTGTTACGTGGTTTCTTCTTTGAGATAGCGGGAATTTCCGGTAAAGATTTGGGTCTCATTGCCTTTGCCATTGCTAATGGTATTTTTCTGGTATTCCCATGGCTCGATCGTTCTCCATTGGTTAAACCGGCCAATCAGCGTCCGTATTTCAAATATTGGTTTTGGTTATTGATTGCTGATTTGATTGTGTTAACGATTTATGGTAAATTACCGCCGACAGGAATCAATGCATGGGTAGGTTTCTTCTCATCAATGACATTCTTAACGCTGTTTGCACTGCTTCCGGTAATTACGAAAATGGAAGCAAAAAAAGTAGGGGGTGAATAATGAAAGAGATGAAAATTTTAGCAACCATCACGGCACTGGTTCTCATAACCTATTATGGTATCGAGCCGTATGCACATCACATTATGCACCCGGAGCCGGTACCGGCAGATTTTAAGTTCAGTGATCTTAAAAATGTTAAGAAAGAGAAGGGCAATGCTATTAATGGTAAGACATTGGTAGAAGCCAACTGTGTGGCATGTCACTCAATAGAAGCAGCCGGTTTTGCAAAGATGATGCCAGATGCTGATGCTGCCGCTTCTTATGGTGTTGTTCCCCCAGATTTAAGTACGGCAGGAAAAATTTATGAGACCAACTATTTGGCCAATTTTATTTTTGATCCGGTAACAGCAACGCATTTATCGCATAAATATTCGGCGGAGAGCGGTAAAACGTTTCCAATGCCGGCCTATAACTGGATGAGTTCTCAGGAAATTATGGATATTGTGGCGTATCTGCAGCAGGTTGCAGCTACCGTTAAAGTAGAAGTCGCCGATGAAGCGAGTATTGAAGAACAGCTCAAAGCGCAACATCGTGCGACTTTTGTTGATGCTTGTGGACGATGTCACTCTATGGCATATGCCGGTTGGAGTGCATTAACACCCAAAGATACGCTTAAAGAGCATATGGGAGCTGCAGCGCCGGATCTTTCTCAATATATTAAAAGTCGTGGTGAGCATTATCTCCACAGCTTTATTAATGATCCTCAAAATCTTCTTCACGGTACATCGA
>JALUJE010000253.1 GCA_027057185.1 Helicobacteraceae bacterium
CCGGTAGGCGGCAGACTCATGATTGGTGGCACAGCGCGTCTGTGCAGCCTCGTTTTCATGGTGTGGAAAGAGCAGGTCGGCACCCCCGCCGTGGATGTCAATGGCATAGGTTCCCTCCCGTGCCAGATGTTTTTCAATCATGGCAGAACATTCCAGGTGCCAGCCCGGTCGTCCCCGCCCAAATGGAGCGTCAAATGCAACGCTCTCATCATCTACGGCTTTCCAGAGGGCAAAATCACTCTGATGATGTTTGAGATGAGAACTCTCGACGCGCTGTTGGCGTGCTTCCTCATCTTGGCGCTGCCCGGAGAGGCTGAGGTAGCGATGGTCGGATGCCGTATCAAAATAGATGTCGCCGTTTTCAATGATATAGGCATGACGGTGGTGCAACAGCTTCTTGATTAAGTCAATCATGGCTTCAAGCGATTCGGTAGCACGTGGTTCAAGGTCGGGACGGGCAATACCCAGCGCTGCCATATCCTGATGGTATGCATCAATGTACGTGGTGGTAATATCATGAATGCTGACATCTTGTAGTTTGGCTTTGTTGATAATTTTGTCGTCGATATCGGTAATATTTCTGGCATAGGTCACATGGTAGCCGTTAGCACGCAGTACTCGTGAGAGCAGATCAAAGACCAGTGCACTTTTGGCATGACCCAAGTGCGCATCGTCATAGACCGTCGGTCCGCAAACATAGAGTGTGACTTCATTGCCGTGTTGTGGAATAAACTCCCGTTTCATTTTGGAAACCGAATCATAAATAACCATGTAACCATTCCTTCAGGGCAAGCAGAATTAGGCAAAAGAGCAGCATACTCATACCATAGATCAGCAGATATTTTTTTGAGATTATATCGAAAAAGCGTTGACTCCCGAAAGCTTTAACGGTCATGACAAAACCGATAATACCGCTTATGGAGCTTGCTAATGCCAGTCCTGCGGCCTGTAGTGGGATAATGAGTGCCAAAGAGAGCACAATATTGCTGCCCAGCGTGTAGGTGGCAATTGTAGCCGCTTCGCCCTGACGTTGTTGTGCATAGAGCCAGAGTGCAAAAAGTTTGCTTAACCCGAAGGGGAGCAGTCCGATCATATACATTTGCAGTACCACGGAAGTATTTACGGTGTCCATAGCGCCAAAAGCACCGCGTTCAAATAGCAACCGGGTAATCTCGTGGGAGAGGAGGTACCCGCCGAGGGTACTGAAACTTAAAATAAAAAGCAGAAACCAAAAGGCTTTATGCATATATACCATAGCCTTGGCATCGTCATGATGTTTGAGATGACGGGCCACTTTTGGAAAGAGGGCAATAGAGGTGGCAATGGCAAAGAGTGCCAGAGGAAGTTGAAAAATACGATTGGCGTAGTAGAGATAACTGATAGCACCGACATTTAAAAATGAGGCAAGCCATGTATCTAAAAAGGCGGAAAACTGTGCCGTGGAGTTTCCCCAGATGGCAGGAAAAAACTGCCGTTTAAATGCTCTGGTCTCTTTTTTGATGGTGGTGACTTTTCGACGGTAGTATTTGATACCGCCGATAAAGAGCGGCAGAAGGTTCAGATGATAGATGGCAGCTATGTGAACTGTGAGCTGTAGTAAGCCTCCAATGACTACACCGTAGCTCAAATAGTAGACCACGTCAGATGCATCCATGCCATGAGAAAGCAAAAGCGCCCCTATGAGTGCTATGTTGAGCAGAGCTGTTGCATATGCTGTGGTGGCAAAGTGCTGTTTGTACTGTAAAAATGTACTGAAAAAAGTGACGAGAAAAATAAGTGGCAGATAGAAAAAATTAATTGCAACAAAAGGTGCGGCCAACGTAATGGTCTGCGCATCAAAGCCGATAGCTATGGCTTTAGAGGCGGCATGGGGAAAGAGATTGACCATGAGGGTAAGTAGCATAATGACCAAAAAGAAGACCAAGAGTATGTGAATAGAGAAGACGGATTTGTGGCGTGAGCGGGTAAATGCAGGTAAAAACACCTGGGTAAAAGCCCCTTCGGCAAAAATACGTCGAAAAAGGTTAGGCAGTTTGAAGGCAATAAAAAAAATGTCGGTATAAATATTAGCACCAAGAAATGATGCGGTCATCAGATCGCGGATAAGACCCAGTACTCGGGAAAAGAGAATACCAAAACTGTTGGTAAATATGGCTTTAAACATAAAAATGTATCTTTTTTACGAAATTTTAACCAATTTGTGATTAAAATGTAGCCCTAAAATAAATCAAGGTCGAGAATGGGAC
>JALUJE010000254.1 GCA_027057185.1 Helicobacteraceae bacterium
GAGATGACGCAGAGCCTCATTGATGAAGTTTCTGATGTGAAGTCGGGTTTTAGCTATGCCACGGTGGACGGTACGCAAGCACATTATGGTATGGGAGGTGCCGCCTCAAAAGTCTACTATTCCAAGTCACCACTCTCTATTGGCGGGTACGGAGAGATGTACTGGGCAAATCCGGATACCGGTGATAATTTTGCCGATGTGTATCGTTTTATACCCTATATTGGCTACCGTTTTAACGACAACATCATCCTAAATACTGAAATAGAGTTTGAACATGGCGGTGATACGGTTGTGATTGAATTCTTATATCTGGATTTTTTAATAAATAATCATTTTAATATACGATTGGGAAACCTTTTAGTGCCGATGGGACTGATTAATTTGCGGCATGAACCGACATTGTTCAATACGGTTCAGCGTCCTGAGCTTGAGCGTAACCTTATTCCTTCTACATGGCATGAAAACGGTATTTTGCTTTATGGACATATTGGTGAGAGTGATTTTGAATATACTGTGGGGCTGGTTAATGCCTTGGATCTGAAAGCAGGCAATGATGCCTCACAGACACAGTGGATTCGTAAAGGACGTATCGGTTCACGAAATAAAGGAGTGATGAACCGTGTGGCAGCGGTAGGACGATTGGATTATCGTGGTCATAATGGTCTGCTTATCGGTGTATCGGCGTATTATGGTGATGCGGCACAAGGAGCAGTGAGTGGTTCAAGAGCATGGATATACGCGTTACATGCCAGTTATGAGGTGAATGCTTTTAAAGCCAAAGGGGTTTATACGGCGACATCCGTGCGTGATGCCGAGGTCTGGAATAATCCGGAGGCAGCAACTGACGCAGCCGGATATTATGTGAATGTGGAATATAACACGCTTGCCTCGTTGTCAACATCGATGCGGCTTCCGGTTTTTATTCAATATGAGTCATATGATCCGACAAAAAAGACTCTTGCTGCACGTAACCCCAATAATGGTGTCACGAATATCAATGTCGGTCTCAATTTTTTTCCACAGGAACAGGTGGTATTAAAGATGGACTATATGATGAAACGTTATGATAGTTCCCGTAAAGAAGATAGCAACATCTTTTCGCTTGGACTCGGGTTTGTATTTTAGAGGAGTATTACCATGTTACACCTATTTTTTGTATGCTTGATTGTGGGCGCAGTATTGCATGCGGCACCACTGATATCACCATTTGATGCGATACAGCAGAGTTATCCGAACGAAAAGATAAGCATTACTAAAAAAAATCTTCTGTTGAATAAACAGGAGGCCTTAACGGTTTCTAGGCGTGCCAAAATGGTATTGAAAACAAAAATTTACCGTATTTTTAAAGTATGCGATTCCAATACAACACGTGCTTTTGGCGTGTTGATTACGCAAAAGGTACGCAGTAAAAATGCTGCAGTATTGTATCTTATAGCAACACAAGACAGTACTCTTAAAAGTATTGAAATTGTGGCTTTTCATGAGCCTTTGGAATATGTCCCTTCCGCGACATGGCTCAGTCAGTTTCATGGGAAAACGCAACACGATGCCCTACGTGTGGGTAACAATATTCCTACGATAACCGGAGCAACCATGTCAGCACGAACCATTACAGATGGTGCCCGTCTGGCGTTAGCAATTTATGAGACAGTTTTAAAAGAGCACGTGTGAAGTTTCTGGTAAATCATGAACGCAATCATAATCCCATGATGCGACTGCTATTGATTGGTTTGCAAATCTTCACGGTACTTTTTTTGTGTTTTGACATTCTTTATAAATCAGAACAGGTCGGTTTGTCTTATGCTGCGGCACTGACCTATTTGTTTGGCAGTGAAGCCGAATTTATTGAGGCAGTTCCACTAAGTACTTTACTAGAGCTGCTACATGCCGATACATTTTTTGCCATGATGATACTGTTGAGTCTGGGTAGTATCTATGCGCGTCTGTGCGGTTCAAAAACCCGTGCTCTTTATATGGTCAATATTGTGATGCTCACGGCATTGATTGCCATACTCTCACCGTTGGCAGCACTCTATGTTGCGGATCTGTTCATTTGGTTCTGGCTGGTTACTTTTTGGTGTTGGCATGTGGGTGCGGCAATGATGTCGGTAGAAGTATTGTGGAGGTTGCGTCGTTCATGATGAATATTTACCGTTATGCTATTGTCTACTTTACATTATTTGGTGTATTGCTGCTTTGCAGCGGTATATGGCTGTTGGGTATGAAAGCCGGATTTTCGCTTGAGGCATTAACGCAATATTATCTTGGTAGTGATGTGATGATGACCCGTGCAAAAAGTAACACAGGTCTCCTCGAAGTTGCCGTACCTCACATGGGGGCGATTGGATTGTTTATCATGGTCACGTCACATTTCATATTGTTTACGCCACAACGGGAACGCCGCCGCATGATGTGGCTGATGGCTCTGTGGTTTTTGAGTGCTTTGGGAAATGTGTTTGCCCCCTTTGCCGTAATTGCTGGATTCGATGCTTTTGTAGGGGTGAAACTGATGGCATTTTTTCTATTTCAGTTTCTGGGGTTCTATTTCCTATGGCACGTGTTTCATGCAGCATTTAAAGGAGTGCATCCTCCCATGAGAATGTCCTCAATATAGTCATTTCCTTAATAATCAGTATCTTTTTACCGTTAATGAGTCTAGGGTTTTTTTGGTAATTTGTGTTGTGTTGTGTTGTTATCATGACATATGCAAGTTTGAGACGATCTAAAAACTGCAATGCGTGTTGTATTGGCATGACCGAAGCTGCCGTGGCGTATGCATCAAGAGTGCTATTGTCAAGATAGGGTGAGATGAGCGTCAGTGAGGCGATTTGCTGTTGAGAACGTTGATGTTTGGGATCGATGAGATGATTGTGTTGTGTACTACCGACATAACGTCTATAATTACCACTGGTGGAGATGGCGGTATGGGGATTACGTGTTCTAAAGTGGATGAGGGGAGTCGTACCAAAAGGATCTTCAATGGCAATACTACATAGACCAAGGCAGCGAATATCGCCGCTGGCGGCAATAATACCTTCGGTAATATGATGTGCTCGGTAGAGCGCAGCAACTTTGTCGACTGCGAAACCTTTTCCCATACCGCCAAGATCCAAAGTGATATTTTTGGGTGTGATGGCACGATGAGGGGTGAGTATGAGTGCATTGGCATTAAGCGTCGCCTTCTGTAGTGCCTCAGGGGTTGTTTGGCGTTGATTGGTTCCGAAGCGATAGAGTTTTTTGGTCACGGCACCGACGCTGATGTCGAAATATCCTTGCGTTTGTACATAATAGTCCTGACTCAAACGCAATGCCTCATAGGTATCGGGCGCAATGGAGACATTGTGTTCGTGATTTAGACGGTAGATATCGCCATACTGTTGAAAGCTTGACAGGGCGCGATCGACCTCTTTAATACGTGCAAACCCTTTTTCAATCCATGCTTTCTGATGTGAGGGTAGGGTAATGGTCATGAGTGTACCCATATGTATTTGCGTTCTAGAATATTGCTCCTGCGCGGTGAGTATGAAGCAGTAACAGCATGATAATAGCAGCAATATAAGCATTAATGATACCTTCCTCTGAATTTACATGTAAATTGTAGCGCATCCGAGGTAATCAATGTAAAGTATTAGATTTTTTGTAGTCAAATAAGCGTATAATACAAAAAAAATTTGGAGGCTTAATGCGTTGGTTTTTAGGAACGGTATTTTTGACTATGGCACTGCTGTTTGGTGTGCTCTTTACTCCCGTTGGCAATGCACTTATAAAACCGTTTGTTGAAGCAAAAATTCATGACTATATTCCGATAGAAGCACGTTTGGAAACTTTTTATCTGGACTGGTCGAATGTTCATGCCATACTCACGGTTGCTGACGCAGGACATATAGAACTTCAAGGAACCTACTCTTTAAGAACCCAGCATGTCAATATGAGCTATCGAATAGATATGGATGAGCTTTCAGTACTCAATACGGTAACATCCCGACCGTTGCAAGGCCCGTTACATGTTCAAGGTACGATTGTCGGTGCCATACCTGAAATGGTAGTTCAAGGACGTGCGATACTTCGTAAAAGCTATGTGGACTATACGGTTAATCTGCAAGAACTAGATCCCAAAACTGTCATCGCTAAAGGCGATCTGAAACTGCAGGAGCTGTTGTACCTGTTGGTGCAACCGGATATTGCCGATGCTGATATTGCGCTTCATGCAAATATTGCTATGCTCGACCTTGTGGCACCGGAACGCTCCAAGGGCAATCTAGTGGTGGCAGTGAGAGAAGGCATGATCAATACCAAAACGGTTCAGCAACACTACGGTGTTGCTCTTGAGCAGACTCCTTTTGTTGTTGATATCAATGCAACACTTCAAGATACCAATACCTCCATAGTGATGGACGCCACAATTGAGAAGAACTCGAAAGTCTCGTGCAATACAATACTGCATTTAGATACGTTGCGTATTGAGGGTACATACGATATTGCCTTAAAAGAGCTGGCACCTTTTTCGGTATTGGCCGGTATGGCGTTGCAGGGGCCTTTATATACCAAAGGCACTATTAAGGGCAATAAAAAGCAGACGACGGTTGAAGGTGACATTGGTATTGTCGCCACACAGATGCAATACAGTCTCTTTTTGGAAAATTTTGAAGCCAGACGTCTGAAGCTCAATGGGGATGTTGCATTGCATGAGCTACTTCACTTAACGGCTCAGCCTCTCTATGCCCGAGCCGATATGAACCTGCTTGTTGCCATGAATAATTTGGATAAAGATGCGTTGATGGGAGTAGTAAAAACTACGGTGAACAGCGGAACCCTCAATAGCGTATTGCTGCAACGAGATTTTAACCTTACGCTACCGCTTACCACCTTTAAAGCCGAAGCGACTACTCAAATTAAACAATCTGTTGCCATTTCCAGTTTAGCGCTCATCAGTACATTTGCCTCGCTACAGACACGGCAAAGTGTTGTAAATCTTATAAACGGTGCACTGCACAGTGATTACAGGCTTGTTGTTGATGATTTGAGTCATTTACAATTTCTGACCAAGCGTCCGCTTCGAGGTGCTGTGACGTTAGAAGGTGCACTAAATTATGAAGCGAAGCATCTTGATGTAACAGCACATAGCGCACTTTTAGGCGGTCAAATGGACGCCACTTTGTCAAACAATAAACTTGCCGTTATGACGAAAGATCTTCAGACAACAGCGCTTAGTGATATGTTGATGATGCCCAAAGTATTGGCTTCAACCATGAATGCAACACTAAATTATGATACCTTCAGCCACCGGGGAACATTAAAGGCGACACTGCTTCAGGGTAGAATATTACCCAGTAAGATGAGTATGTTGCTACATCAGATGGCACATTTTGATATTACTAAAGAGATCTATGAGGCTACCGAGATTAACAGCAGTATAGAGAATCTGCAGGTATTAACCGATTTGGAGATGAGAAGTCGTCTGAGTCACATTACCTCTAAGGGTGCGTTACTGGATTTGCGGCATAACCGTGTCGATGCCCGACTGGATCTCATGTTCAAGCACTACCCAATTCCCATTGTTATTCAAGGCAATATGGAGGCGCCGCATATTGGTATTGATGTTAAGAGGATGCTTCAGCATGGAGGAAAAGAAACACTGAAACATGCTATTGACACGCAGCTGGGTGACTCTGTGTCGCCTGAGGCAAAAACACTTTTAAAAGAACTTCTGAATTAAGTCGTTTGTTCTGCTTGTTGATGGCGAATATAGACCTGTAAATTCTCTTCGAGCATGTGCTCATAATCTTTTAGCAGTGCGGCTTTAATGCGCTCTTTATCCTGAGCAAGACTGGTGGCTACCATGGAGGCTTCAAAAGCGCTAAAACGTGTAGCGGCATAGCGAAATGCCGTCCCGACGGTATTAGGTGAATATTCTTCTTGCGAGAGTGTATTGGCAAGATCAATAAATTGGTCTGCTAACGTATAGAGGGTGTCGATGTCGATGGTATCGTTATTGTTATGACTCACGGTCATCCTTTACATAAATAATTTCGCATATTCTACACTATCTGCGATTTACATGTAAATAATTCATCCCCGGCTAAACTCTTTTTAGGTAGAATCACGTAGAAAAATATTGTTAAGGAACGTAATGAAGCGCGCCCTTTTAAGTGTGAGTGATAAGAGTAATATTGTAGAGTTTGCTGCATCGTTAGCGGCTTTGGATTTTGAGATTGTTTCAACCGGTGGAACGTATCAGATGATTCGCGATGCGGGTATTGATGCCATTGAGATTACTGAGGTGACCGGTTTTCCCGAGATGTTGGACGGTCGGGTAAAAACGCTGAATCCGTACGTACATGGCGGTATTTTATATCGTCGTGATGAGCAGAGCCACCGTGCAACGGTTAAACAACACGGCATTGTCGGCATTGATCTGGTCTGTGTTAACCTCTATCCGTTTCAAGCTACCGTTGAACGTACCGATGATTTTGATACCATCATTGAAAATATTGATATTGGCGGTCCGGCAATGGTACGCAGCGCGGCAAAGAACTTTCAGGATGTTCTGATTGTTACTGATGTAGGGGATTATGACCTAGTTACTAACGCTTTAAAAGAAGAGACAGATTCTTTGGAATTTCGCCGCGCTTTGATGATTAAGGCGTATGAACATACCGCGGCTTATGACAGCATGATTGCCAACTACATGAACCGCCGTTTTCATAAAGGGATGGGTGAGAAACAGTTTATTGTCGGCACGAAAGTCATGGATACTCGTTATGGTGAAAACCCCCATCAAAACGGGGCGCTTTATGAGTTTGACAGTTATTTCAGCGATCATTTTACTACGCTCAAGGGAGAGGCAAGCTTTAATAATTTAGGGGATATTAACGGTGCTGTGAACATTGCATCAGCCTTTGGTAACGAGCATGCTGTCTGTATTGTTAAGCATGGCAATCCTTGTGGGTTTGCTCTTCGCGACAACCTTCTTGATGCTTACGGTGAAGCACTAAAATGTGACCCTGTTTCCGCCTTTGGCGGGGTGGTTGCCGTGAACGGCGTGGTTGATGCCGTTCTGGCGGAAAAGATGAATGAGATCTTTTTGGAGGTGGTGATTGCCGGACGTATTACGACCGAAGCTCAGGAGGTGTTTTCCAAGAAAAAACGCTTGAAACTCTTTGAGTACGGCAATGATTACATCATGCCTGCCAATGATACCCGGGATTTTAAACATATTGGCGGTGGATTTATTTTTCAAGATGCCGACCGGGTGCGTGAGGATGAAGTGGCCCAGGCAACTTTGGTAACTCGGCGTGCTGCAACACCACAAGAGCGTAAAGATGCTGAGATTGCGTATAAGGTGGCGGCATTGACCAAGTCGAATTGTGTGGTTTATGTGAAAGAAGGTGTTATGGTGGCTGTGGGTATGGGGATGACCTCTCGTGTCGATGCTGCACGATGTGCCTTGAAAAAAGCTGAAGAGATGGG
>JALUJE010000255.1 GCA_027057185.1 Helicobacteraceae bacterium
TTTTATATTTTACAGTCCTTGCATCATCACTTCCCACATTCTATCAATATCGTGATCATCAAAAAATAGTGTTGACTGGGTCATATAGAGTTCTATAAGCGCCTGTTTGGAAACGGTAAGTGTATGAGAGCAGTGCCGATGTGCAGGCAAAAAAGCGCGAATCAGTGAAACAGGTTCTTCAATAGGTTCATCACAAAAGAAACAGACCATCTCCTGATGGAGTCGGCCCTCATGGCGTAGCAGTGCGACATAAGTCTCAATGCCCACTCGTTTGGCATTCTGTTTTCCCCAGCGTACTGCTGCGGCATCGAGGAGATCAAAATAGAAGGTTTCAATACCGTCGTTTTGGTGAAGATGCGGATGAAAAAGCGCAATAAACTGCTGCCACAAACGCAGTTTATCAAAGTCCGTCATCCAGGAAAATCCCAAATGGATGACATCGCGTAGCTGAGAAATAGGGCTTTTGAGAGAACTTTGTATTTCAAAATCAATTTTAAAACCAAGATTAATGGTGCCGTGACGTGCGCCATAAAACCGATAAAGACTTTCTAAGCTCCCTTTTGTTATGATACTGACAATAAGATCTTCGTCGCGGACGCGATTTTGTTTGATGATATAGCCTTGCATGTTCTGCTTCTTTTTGACACTTTTTTAAAACTTTTTGATTCAAATCATACCATCTTAAAAGCCTTTTAATCAATTTACATGTAAAATATCAGAACTCTGAAAATCTCTAAATATTATATATATCTTTAGAGTAAGCTTAAAATTGTGAGAAAATGACAATAAATTTACTACAAAGGGTTGTGAATGATGGAATATTCTGATTTACTGCGTCTAAATAAAGATAATTGCGGTTTTGGACTTATTGCCAATATTAAAAACCGGGCATCGCATCAAAATCTTGAAAACGCTATTACGGCACTGGAAAGAATGATGCACCGTGGTGCTATAGCAGCGGACGGAAAAACCGGAGACGGCAGTGGACTGCTACTCTCCATGCCGCATGAGTTTATGTTGAAAACCGCAAACAGCATGGGGGTAGAACTGCCGAAAATGTATGCGGTAGCATCAATTTTTACCAAAGATTTGACACAGCTTGATGTGGTTGAGAGTATCTGCCATAACAATGATCTTAAAGTCGTATTGCGTCGAGACGTCCCTCTTAATAACAACGCACTTGGCGAGCAGGCCCTACAGACTTTGCCCCATATCGTGCATTTTTTTATTACGCCGAACTCCATTATGGCAACCGAGCGTTTTGATGCACTACTGTATTTAAGTAGAAAAGAGAGTGAGCATCAGTTCGTAGAAGATGAAGACTTCTATATTGCCTCCATGTCGTCACGAACACTCTCTTATAAGGGTCTGGTGATGCCGACACACTTTAAAGAGTTTTATCCGGATCTTCAGAGTGAAGATTTTAAAATCTCCTTTGCTCTGTTTCATCAGCGTTTCTCGACCAATACGTTACCTAAATGGCGCTTGGCGCAACCATTTCGTTCTGTAGCACACAATGGTGAAATTAACTCCGTTGAAGGAAACCGTTTTAATGTGGCGGTAAAATCAGAGTCGATTAAGAGTGGTGTTTTTACCGACGAAGAAATTGAACGAATCCTTCCTATTTTACAACCCGGGTCTTCAGACAGTGCTAGTGCCGATAACTTTTTAGAGTTTTTGCTGGTTAATGGTGTGGATTTTTTTAAGGCGGTTCGCGGTCTTATTCCGGCACCGTGGCAAAATGCACCGCATATGGATCCGGAACTACGCGCTTTTTATGAATATCAATCTACGGTATTTGAAGCCTGGGATGGCCCGGCAGCATTTTCGGTTACCGACGGTCGTTATATCGGATGTGTCCTTGATCGTAACGGGTTGCGCCCCTCAAAATATACCATTACAAAAGACGACACCCTGCTAATCTCGAGCGAGTACGGTGTTATTGATATTGAAGATGACCAGATTAAAGAGCGGGGACGCTTACAGTCGGGTCAGATGATCGGTCTGGATCTAAAATTTGGAAAAGTTCTTAAAGATGAACAGATCAATGATTATCTCAAAGGTTCCAACCCATATATGAAGTGGCTCAATGAGAATATGGTCTACCTGCAAGAACATGTAGAGGAGCAGTATGCCAATCTTTGTGATTTTGAACGGGATAAGATCATCTGTAAACAGCGTTTCTTCAACATTACGCAAGAGGTCATAGAGCAGACGATTGAACCAATGATT
>JALUJE010000256.1 GCA_027057185.1 Helicobacteraceae bacterium
TATTTTTGAAAAGTGGTATTAAGAAAAAAGCATTGAAAAGAAACACAATGAAGCAATAACGTTAATCGATCCACCCTACCCAAGACTTTATTGACGGTGGTCTAACCAACAGCGTAGTTTGACGGACGTATCAAATCAAATCCTTGCATACGACCAGCAAAAGAACCACAAAATCCAAAGGCTCATTTCCTACTATTAGAAGCTGGGTTTAAAATTCCGTGTCAGCCACATTTACTAACATAAAGCTACATCTCTATATTCGGCGCAGGTTTTCCAACAAAATAGCCCTGTGCATAGTCCACACCAATCTCTTTTAAAATCTCTAAGATCGTCTCATCTTCTACAAATTCCGCAATGGTTTTCATACCAAGACGATTGGAAAAATCAACAATGCCCTCCACTAAGATTCGTGACTGTCTCTCTTCATGACTACGCTTAATGAGAGAACCGTCAATTTTTAGAAAATCGGCTTCGAGTTCGAGTACATGTAAAAAATTGGAATAACCGCTTCCAAAATCGTCAATGGCAATCTTGGCACCGTATTTTTTCACCTCACCGATAAAATAGGTAATCTGATCATACGATTGGATGTTTTCACTCTCAAGTATCTCAAAAATAATCTGTTTTGCATGCTCAGACTCTTTGAGCTTCTGAATAATAAAATGGCACATATCGCCATTAGCAATATCCTCAATCGAGATATTGATGGAGAGGGTTACCTGATGTCTACAAAGCTGTCTCAATGCCTCCTCGACCATGATTTCCGTTACCTTAAAATAGTTTCGCGACTGCTTGGCAATATGTAAAAATGATGCCGGAGAGAGAATTTCACCATTATGACGCATTCTCACCAAGGTTTCATATTTATCGATAACACCCTTTTTTAAATCTAAAATCGGCTGATAGTACGAGATAATATCGCGGTTATCAACTGCCTGTTTAATAATATTGGCTTTTTTAATATTCTCTTCATAATGTTTTTCAAGTTCCAAAGAATCATCATAGACAATATATTCACTCTTGCTGTTTTGTGCCAATTTCAAGGCCATATCAGCTTTGACTAATGCATTTTCATGCATACCAAAACCTAATGTTACGGAAATACTGACCTCTTGTTCAACCGAAATACTAAAGTAATGTTTCTCTATTTTTCTCTGATACGAGTGCATCACCGCGACAAATTCATCAATATGCAACGTAGCATTTCCTAAAATAGCAAATTCATCGGAGTGCAGTCGATAGAATTGAAACAGTTTATTGTAGGCAATCTCGGTCTTAATAAAATTGGCAAACTGAATTAAGAGCCGGTCTCCTGCTTTAATACCGTAAAAATCATTAATATTTTTAAATCCGTCAATATTAAACAGTGCAATTTGCGGTTCATCAATAAGTTGCATGTCGATAATGAGCTTATTTCTATTGGGAATACGGGTTAAACTGTCCATGGCATACATGTTTTTGATTTTTTGACGTTGTAGCGTCACTTCAGTTGCATCATACCGTATGGCAATGTACTCTTTAATATTGTCATCTTCATCTAAAATGGGTGTAATGGTCGCTTCATAATAAAATGCTGAATTGTCTTTACGTTTTCCCGAAATAATATTACTCCACACCCGTTTAGACTGTATGGTGTCCCACATCTGTTTGAAATAGGTTCCATCAAGCATCGGATCACGTAAAATACTGTGATTCTTCCCGATTAAATAGTCGCGCGAGTAACCAATATTCTCACAAAACTTATCATTAACGTACGTGATCACACCTTCCGGGTCACTTTTAGAGACCATGGCACTGTTATCTACGGCAATTTTGTAACTGTCGAGTTCACTCAAATTCTTCAGCAACGCTTCATTTTGCTCATTGACCTGATCTTGCAGGCGGGATGTATATTGCTTAAATTTGGACAACAGTACCTGAATAAAAATAAATAGACCCACTAAAAGTGCCGTATCATACAAAACCAGCAGCCAAAAGGTTTTGTTGAGTTTGTCGGTCAATTTTCCTTCGGGTATTTTAATACTTAAAATGCCACGGATATCCCCGATCTTGTAATCATAGGCATCGTCGTAATGCTTTTGAACAAAATCGGGAGCATCACTTTTCTTTCCATGACACATAAGACATTTTGACGTAATCATAAAAGGAATGGCTAACTGATAATAGTTCGTAGGCGTCACTTCAATAAATTTATAGTATTCTTGCAATGTTTCATTATGCTCAAACGCTTTAATTGCCAGCAACTCCTCGGCATCGGCTGCATTTTTAAGATTTCTCGCCCGATCCGAGACAACAGAGACCTGAATATTCTGAATATTGTCCTGAGAAAACTCTTTGGATATTTCTGAAGCACTAAATGCCGGGAAAAAGGGCAATGTCTCTTCTGTCAGCTCAATATTGCCGTTGACAAAAAGATCCATATAGTAACTATGATAACTCATCATAAAATTACTCAGCGCTTTCGCCTCATCCATAATAATAGCTTGGGCATCCTCTTTCATAAAATGTGAGGAGTAGAATATTTTCAGAACTACCACAATAGAAAAGATTATTGGTACACTAAAAAGAACACTTTTAGAAACGACAGGTGTCTTAATGAGAAATTTGTTTTTATCAGTCAAAAGATTACTTAGTGTCTGGTTTTTGCTGTCGTTTTAAGAAGTGTTTGATCACTTCAAGCAAGTAGGGTTTATCTACCGGTTTTGGAATATGCGCATCCAGTCCGGCATTCATGATTCGTTCTCGATCGCCTTCTAGGGCATATGCCGTCAATGCAATAACCGGTACTTTACCACGATGCTCTTTTTTATCGACCTCACGCATCAGGCGCGTTGCGACAATACCATCCATGACCGGCATGTCAATATCGGTCAAGACCAGATCATACGGTTCCTTCATATACGCTTCTAGCGCTGCCTCACCATGTTCAACCGCTGTCACATCATAATTTTGCAGACTCAAAATGGTCTGAAGCAGTTCTAGGTTAATACGGTTGTCTTCTGCTAAAAGTATCTTAAACTGTTTATTGGTACGCGTATCGACCTGCTCACGTTTTTGTGTGAGTGCATGGTTAAGATATATATGGCTCAGTACATTTTCTATTTTATTGGGCAGCATCGGAAATTCCAATGTCTCAATAACATTATGCACACTTGAAATCGAGACCGATTTTCGCTGCTTGGTTAAAATGGAGACAATAGTAATTCCATCACCCAAAATCTTTCGCACCGATACAATACGCTCATCTTTGAGATCTTCAGAAATAATAAAGAGAGCATCCACGGCTTCAAGCTCCTCTTTATCGATGAACGTCGTCTGCATGACGCTCACGCCGAAATCTTCAAGGTAGCTTGCCACACATTTGGCATATTGATGATCCAAAGCTGAAAAACTGGCTACCGCAATTTTGGCATTTTCAAACCTCGCTGGCTGTGCAGGCTCATTAATTTTATGGGTCAATCGAAAAAAGAACTTACTCCCCTTGCCCACTTCAGATGCTACAGAAAGCTTTGAATGCATCATCGCCAGATATTTATGACTCACACTCAACCCGATTCCCAAACCGTTTTTACCCAGTTTCTGATTTTCTTGCGCTGAGGCAAACGGACGTAAAATATGAGCCAGCCGCTTATGTGGTATGCCCTCACCCGAATCTAAAACACTGTACTCGACTTCGACAAAACCATCTTTTACTTCCAATACTTTAAGCTCAACTAAAATTTGACCACCCTCATTGGTAAACTTGATGGCATTGGAAATCAAACTCTCCAAAATTCGTTTAATCTTACCCGGGTCTCCCACCATAGAGTTAGGAATATTGACATCAACCCGACAAAAAAGAGTAATGTTTTTTTTCCGGGCACTCTCGTAAAATTTTAAAAAGAATTCATCCATACCCGTCATGGGCTTATAGACCGTCTCTTTTAGGGTAATGGCACCACTATCAAGCTGCATCATCTCCAGCAGATTCTCGATTTTTCGCATCATGTCTGTTGCACTCTCATCAATCATAAGAACCTGATGACGCTGCGTTTTACTCAAAACACTGTTTTCAAGCAACTTGATAAACCCTAAAATACCGTTCATCGGTGTACGGAATTCGTGCGAAATACTGGTTAAAAACTTGCGTTTAAATATCTCAAAATAGTGATGTGCCCGAATGGCTTTTTGAATGTTGGAGTTATCCTCAAGCAGTAACATATAGAGGCGTTCACCTTCCACTTCGGCAACATCAATCATCACTCCAAAGCTGGATTTTTCGTTGGCACTGTTTTGCAAGCCAATACTTAACCCGTCTTGTTTCAGGTGGTGTTGTGCCCAATGTTCTTTGCTCGTGTCAATTAAATCAAGACCTCCACAAAAAATAGTATTATCGATGATATCCAACGTCTCCACTCCCAAAAAATCCAAGAGCGCCCTGTTGGATCCGATAATCCTCTCGTCTTTGTCTAACAGCACCATAATACCCTTGTGCAGTGAGGCGAATGCCTCAATAAGCGAGGCATGCTTTGGAAAGGTCTGTTTTACATGTAAAAGAGGATCCATCGATAATACTCCAAATGTATTAAACTTCTGTCACGAGAATAATGACACAAGTCTATTTTAGTTATTGTATCATACTATCGTCAAAAAAGGATTATTATTAAACAATGAAAAAAGCAACCAAAAAAGAGATTGCAGCCATTAAGGCACTATTTTTACAACACTATAGCAATGCCGTCACCGAACTGCATTACCGCAATGCCTACGAACTGGTGATTGCCGTAGCCCTCTCGGCACAATGTACCGACAAACGGGTCAATCTCATTACTCCTGCACTTTTTGCAGCATATCCCGATGTCACAACACTTGCTACTGCCAAGCTCGATGAGGTAAAGGCACTCATCAATACCTGCTCATTTTTTAACAACAAGGCCAAAAATATTATTGCCATGGCACAACGGGTTGTATCGGTCTATGACGGAGAAATTCCCATGAATGAAAAAGAGCTCATCACCTTGGCCGGAGTCGGACAAAAAACCGCCAATGTCGTCATGATTGAATATACCGGTGCTAATTTAATGGCGGTCGACACCCACGTCTTTCGTGTGGCACACCGTTTGGGATTGAGTGATGATGAGACTGCCGCAAAAACCGAAGCGACTCTGGTCAAAAAATTTAAAACCAATCTGCATCAACTACATCAGGGATTTGTACTCTTTGGGCGCTACATCTGTACCGCTAAAAACCCCAAATGTGAGCGTGAGTGTTTTGTAAGAGAGTTTTGTAAAAGCACGCAGAGCTTTAAAGCAAAATAAGCTAGAATATCACCATGATAAAATTCCTGCTTCTCGGTGCGCTTTTACTGCTGTCTTTCGGTTGTGCCAATAAACGGGGCATCTCCACAAACTATTATAATACATGTCGGGAATATTACGATTTTCAAGGAACCTACCACAGAGTATGCGATGACAACCTCATCGAGTATGGCACTCCCCTTCAGGAAACGCTCTCGAACACTAAGATGCACGGCAACGTCTGGTAAGACTACTTAACAGCTACAAAGGTGGCAAAGTTAGCCCATCGAAAGATAACTTCACAACTGCGAAACCCGCCGTTTCGAATCATCTCACAGTTCTCTTGTGCCGTATAGGGAATTAAGACATTTTCCAGTGCCTCGCGTTTTTGCATAATTTCATAGGTACTGTACCCCTGTTCTTTTTTAAAGTCGTAATAAATATCAATAAGCTCTTTATTGAGTCTGCTCTCCTCACTCACAACCTTTTCACTGAAAATAAACCGACCCTCGTTATGCAGAGCATCCGCAAGTGTTCGTACGAGCTTTTCCCGTTGCAGGGGTCGAATGAACTGCAAGGTATAATTACTAATAATAACATCGGCTTTTTGGTAGGGATAGTGTAAAACATCGCCCTCTTCTAGCATAATATTAGAATGGTAAATTGCCAGTTTTTTTGCCGCATGTTCCAGCATTGCTTTAGAGTTATCAATACCGATGAGTGTGGCATCACAGCAGAGCATACGCTCAATATTTAACAACAGTGTTGCTGTAGAACATCCCAAATCATACAACAAAGAACCCTCATCCAATCGGTTCAATGCTATCTCCTGTGTTAAACGCATCGCTTCCATATAAAATGGTACGGAACGCTCCAGCATATCATCAAAGACTGCTGCCACCTCATCATCAAACTCAAACTGTTTCTCTATGGTTTTTGCAAATATTCTATCTTTCATACGTACCATTATACACCAAGGTTTGGCTATAATTTTTACATGTAAATATTTTTTTAGGAGGAGAACCGATGAGCTTAGAGACCGGAATGATAACCGCGTTTGTCATAGCACTGATCGTTTCTTTATGGAAAGTCTATGCATTACTTCCCAATAAACCATTACAAGATGATGACCGTACGGATGAGATTAATCTTCTGTTACACTCCATTATGGTAGAGAGCATTGTCAAATACGGCAGCAATATCAGTGTGAAGGAGCTATTTGAATACATGAGGAGACATCAGAAATTTGATCAAAAACGACTCTGGCGTTTTAATATCAATCGACTCAATCAGCTCCTTACAGAGCATCACATTCGCCATCCGAATCAGCAAAGCATTGCAGAAATTTATCAGCATCATAAATATGCTAAAATGCCACAACAATCAGAATAAGGAGATTCTCATGCGTTTTACGGTTAATGAGTACTCAAAACATTTCAACATTTCCAAAGAAATGGTGTATGCCAAATTACGCCAAAAGCGTCTGAACTATATTATGGAAGAGGGGGTTACCTATATTATAGTTTCACAAGACTCGGAACAAGAAACCGTTCAGAAGGCTGATACCAAAGAAGAAGTGACACCACCAACACCACCTCCTGTAAGACCAAAGACCACCGTTGGCACTATTATTGCCCTGTACCAACGGGAAAATCAGCATTTAAAACATCGTATTAAAGAGCTTGAAGCCAAAATTGACAAACTCATTGACGACAAGGAGCAGATGCTCATTGGTGAACGAGACCGTATTGAGCAAATATATAGCACTAAAGACGAACAGCTAAAAACTATTTTAAACCTTGTAAATACCAAGCTGATGCTCTCACAAGATCATACCATTCATGATGTTGATGTCTCTGAAGAGGAAGAAGTTATTGAACATCAAGGCTTCGTAGAACTAAAAAAATATCTTAAAACACTGGAGCTTGACTCCCGCCAACGAAAGATGATCAAAAAACGTTTTGCCGCAGCTTACGGTCATGACAGCCGTATTTTACAGCAAAACGGTGCTTTTTATCTTGACTTTGACCGTTTTGACTACTCGGATCTACTTGATCCAAACCTATAACTGCCTCTCGTAACGTCCACATTGCCTCCACCTCCAACACCTTTTCAGCCTCTAGGCTGACACCAGATAGAGTCTCCTTTTTCAATATCACTGCACTATAAAATATATAATATTATAC
>JALUJE010000257.1 GCA_027057185.1 Helicobacteraceae bacterium
TTATGATACGGCACACTATTTGCACGGTAAGGGCTATCGTGTCTTTGCAACAGCACGTAAACAGGCTGATGTGGATCGTCTGTGTTCTGAGGGTTTGAATGCCTACGTGTTGGATGTGACCGTTGCAGAGACGATTGAGCAGACATTGGAGCAGGTGCTGCAACAGACCGGTGGAACCCTCGATGCACTCTTTAACAATGCCGGTTACGGACAGCCCGGAGCATTGGAAGACATTACCACTTCGGTGCTTCAAGCACAGTTTGAGACCAATGTATTTGGTCTACATGAATTAACACGTCGTATTATCCCGGTTATGCGTGCTCAGGGGCATGGACGTATTATTCAGCACAGCTCAGTTTTGGGGCTTGTTGCCTTACGTTTTCGAGGAGCTTATAATGCCTCGAAATATGCGGTCGAGGGTTTGTGTGACACTTTGAGGCTCGAACTCTCAGGGAGTAATATTGAGGTCATCACCTTAAATACCGGTCCCGTCATCTCACAATTTCGTCAAAATGCTCTGAGGATGTTTGCTAAAAATGTTGAGCCTACACATTCTGTTTTTGCAACCCAATACCAGCGTGAGCTTGTAGAGACAGCCCAGAAAAAAGAGACCGGTGTTTTGACCTGTCATTCGGATGTGGTTATAAAAAAAGTGCTGCTGGCACTTGAAAAAGCACAACCGGCTCCGCGCTACTACATTACCGGTGCCACCTATATTTTAGGAACACTCAAACGGCTGTTGCCTACGAGATGGCTTGATAGACTCTTACATAAGATCTGAATCTGAGAAAGTGTTATTTGCAGAAGTAAATCCCAGTGAAAAAAGTTCGTCCAGAGTGTTACGTTTAAAAAGTTTGTGATGGGCTAGACAGGGTGAAGTGATATAGTAGTCACACGCTTGAATTTTTCCGATAACAGCAGACTGACTCAACAAAAATAATGCGCGTTTAAAAACTTTTTGCAGGTTATGGGGCTTTTTTGGTGTAATGGGCATGGCATTGCTACCGACGATGGGAATACCGTACGAACGCAAAGGATGGAGTGGAAAATTATCTAAAAAGCCACCGTCAACAAGTAGTTTGTTGTGATGCGGTACGGGTGCAAAGAGAGGAGTGAGTGCGGTAGATGCCAATGCGGCGATATGGGTATCGCCGCTGTGAAGGGTGTGCAGCACTCCTTCATGTAGATCTACTGTTGTAACATAGGCAGGAATATGAAGTGCTTCAAAACTACGTATGGGTAGGAGGTCGTTAAAAATTTCTGCGGAAGATTCAATTTTAAAGAGGCTTTGTCGAAAGTAAAAGTAATTAAAACGGATACTCTGCCTAAAGAGATCGCTTTTAAAGAGTTCAAGTTGCTCTTTTGGTGTGACACCACTGGCGTAGCTGAGTGCAATGACCGCACCAATACTGCTTCCAGAGAGCGCTTTGATGGGTATGTTCAATATGTCGAGTGCATGCAGGACTCCCAGATGAAATGCGCCACGTGCGGCACCACCGGAGAGACATACTGTAACATTCATGTGTCACCTTTATCTTTAGTATTTATAAGTAATAATAGCATATAATAACCATGAGGTGATGATGATGGATGGAATATATTTAATCAACATAGCCGGTGATGCGATTAGAGAAGTGTTGGAGAATCGTCGTATTATCGACAGAGATAAATTACTACAAGAACACCCTGAATTACGGCGGGAAACAGCAACATTTGTGACGCTAGAGCTTAACCATAATTTGCGGGGTTGTATTGGTTCATTGGTTGCTCGCCGTTCGCTTTTAGACGATATTGTCGCCAATGCCAAAGCAGCAGCATTTGAGGATCCACGCTTTTTGCCACTCAGCAGAGCTGAGTTTGATTCTCCGGTATTTCATATTGAAATTTCACTGCTTAGCGAACCCAGACAACTGTATTATGAAAGTATTGACGAGCTTTATGGGCGTATTCGTCCTGGAATTGACGGGGTAATTTTAAAGCACGGCGTGCATCAGGCAACCTATTTGCCGCAAGTATGGGAACAGTTGTCTCATGTAGAAGATTTTTTTTCATCCCTGTGTCAGAAAGCGGGTATGTCGGGGAGCTGTTTGAGGCAGCATCCTGAAATTTATACGTATGAGGTGAAAAAAATTACGAAATAAGAGGCTTATTATGATACGAAACTCTGCCGTTCCAGAAACATTTTATCCTAATGAATGTCGTGACATCGAGACCATGATGGCGCAGTGG
>JALUJE010000258.1:0-3192 GCA_027057185.1 Helicobacteraceae bacterium
GTTGAGTATGGATATTGGCTCGGTCATAGAGCTTAATCAATTAGCAAATGATCCGTTGGATATTTTAGTAGATGATAGAGTGATTGCGCAAGGAGAAGTCGTGATTGTTGATGGAAATTTTGGCATTCAAATTACTACCATCGGTTCCAAGCGTGAACGTTTAAATCAGCTAAAATCATAATGGTACCGGTATCCGGGCTTTTCAAGAGAACGAAGTATTTGAACGTGCCAGAGTAGTTTTTGTGGAATAAAAGTTGATAAAAACGGTAGATATTATCATGATAGTATGCATCTGTCTGATATACTTTAAATCTTTAGATTGGTTCCGTGAAAAAAAGAGAGTGTGATGAGTAAAAAAGTATTGTTAGGTATGAGTGGCGGGGTCGATTCGACCATTTCGGCAAAATTGTTGCAGGATGATGGATACATGGTGGAGGGAGTCTATATGAAACTGCATAATAGCCCGGGATATCATGACATTCATCTCAAGCGTGCTCAAAAAGCGGCTCAAAGGCTGGGTGTGACACTCCATGTGCTTGATTTGCAAGAGCGCTTCGATGATAACGTCTTTTACCCATTCATACAGACCTATAAAGAGGGACGAACTCCCAATCCGTGTGCTTTATGTAATCGCAATCTGAAATTTGGTGCCATGATGGAATTTGCCGATACTATTGGAGCCGACTTTTTAGCTACGGGACACTATTTACGTCATGACGGTACTTATCTGATTCAAGCTGAGGATGATACTAAAGATCAGAGCTATTTTCTCTTTTATATTGACAAAACCATTATACCCCGGCTCATTTTTCCTCTTGGAGCATGTAAAAAGAGTGATATTAAGGCACTTGCCGCCTCCATTGAAGGACTTGAAAGCTTTGCTACACAAGCAGAGTCGAGTGAGATCTGTTTTGTTGAAACAACCTATACGGATCTGCTTAAAGAACATGTTAATGTTGATGAACCAGGTGATGTGCTTGATACAGCAGGCAATGTCGTCGGAACACATAAAGGATATATGCATTATACCATTGGCAAGCGTAAAGGATTTACAGTACACGGTGCCCATGATCCACACTTTGTATTGGAAATTTTACCCAAAACCAATCAAATTATCGTGGGAAAACGTGAAGAGCTCGATACCCGTCATGTGAGACTGGAGCATCTGAACATGTTTGATGAACGCACTAGTTTTGACACGACCGTCAAATTGCGTTATCGTAGCCGCTCCGTACCATGCCATGTTGAGATTGAGGGTGACACTGCTACGGTTGCACTGAAAGAAGCGGTTTACGGTGTGGCTGCCGGTCAAGCCGCCGTCTTTTATGAGGATAATAAGGTATTGGGCGGCGGGTGGATTATGTAATGCTTGTATTCTAGTGTTCCGTTCTTTTTTCTAAGATATTGTTGTTTTTACATGTAACGGGTTACTCACTACATTCATAACTATTTTTAAACGCGACATAGCGTTTGGCAGAAGCATAAAGCTCTGTGACCTCATCATCACTCAGGCTGCGCACCACTTTGGCGGGGCTACCCATAATCAATGATCGCGGCGGAAATATTTTGTTCTTGGTGACCAGTGATCCCGCGCCGACAATAGACTCTTTACCAATGATGGCTCCGTCAAGTATGGTGGCACTCATACCGATGAGACAGGCGTCTTCTATGGTACAACCATGAAGCATGACGCGGTGCCCCACGGTAACGTCATTGCCAACAATAGTAGGATTGCCATCACTCATATCGTCTTTTTTATGGTGCGTAACATGAATCATGCTTAAATCTTGAACATTACTGCGATCGCCGATACGGATGTAGTGTACATCACCCCGCACCACGCAGCCAAACCAGACGCTTACGTCCTTGCCCAGAGTCACGTTACCGATGATATCGGCAGAGGGGGCTACCCAAGTATTCGCTCCGAGTGAGGGTGAAATTTTTTTATAGGGCATGATCATTAACTCTCCTTGAGTAGTCGTGAACCTAACTGTTGCATGTAATTGGGCTCGCGTTTTTTCAAATCTTTGTAGATTTTGTTGGCATGAGATTCCATTAATCGCTGGCTGTCAATAATTTTACTTTTGTCATTTTTGACTTTTATGTAGTTACCGTCACTTTGAAGCTCATAGGCAAGCACATTGTCGGAGCATTGCAGTTTTAAAATGTCAAGGGCTTTTTGTGATGTTGTTATATCGGAAATACCGGTAAAAAGCTCAATACGGCGAATCAGGTTTCGTGGCATCCAGTCGGCACTGGAGAAGAATATTTTTGGGGTAGCATGTTTAAAGTAAAAAACGCGGGCATGTTCCAAATATTTTCCAACAATGGAAATGACGCGAATATTGTCGCTTACGCCTTCAATACCGGGTTTAAGTCCACATATTCCTCGTACAATCAGTTCAATTTTGGTACCGGCTTGAGATGCTTTGTAGAGGGCGCGGATGACATCTTCATCGACAAGAGAGTTTACTTTGGCAATAATGTACCCTTCTGCGCCTTTGGCAGCTTCATTATGAATGAGAGAGAGTACTTTGGGCTTAATTTGTGTGGGTGCCATATAGAGCTCATTGAGTTTGCCTTTTTTACTAAAACCGGTTAGAAAGTGAAAAAAACGGGTGAGATCATTGGTAACAGCCGGATCAGAAGTCATATAGCTTAGATCAGTGTAAATTTTTGCCGTGTCGGGATTATAGTTTCCAGTACCCAGATGGGCGTATTGTTTCAGTTTACCATCAACACGGCGGGTAATGAGTGCAGCTTTGGCATGTACTTTAAAGCCCTTAATACCGTATATAACGTGAGCTCCGGCATTTTCAAGTGCCTTGGCCCAGACCAGATTGTTTTCTTCGTCAAAGCGTGCTTTGAGCTCGACCATAACGGTTACCTGCTTTCCCGATTCTGCTGCGCTCATTAGAGCCTTGACAATAGGAGATTTAGAACCCGAACGGTATAGCGTCATACGAATTGCTACGACATCCGGATCTTTTGCTGCTGTCTGAATCAGTTTAATGATGGGTTCAAAACTCTCATAAGGGTGATATAAGAGGGCGGGATTTTTATCGAGAATGGTGTAAATATTATCGTCACTCTCAAATGGCGGTAGGAGTTTGGGTTTAAAAGAAGGAAGGGTTAAATGTGCAAAATTCCGATTGCCGACAATCTGCCATAAACTTCCCAAGTTTAGCAAGG
>JALUJE010000258.1:3202-9459 GCA_027057185.1 Helicobacteraceae bacterium
AGGTGTGAAAGCGGTAGATGTCATCATCATCAATATTGGTATGGCGGTTAAAAAAATCGAGCAGGTCATCATTGGCATCATGTGCGAGCTCAAGTCGAACCAATTCTCCTTTTTTTCGGAGTTTTAGCCCCTCTTCCAAAATTTCCATGAAGTCGTCGGCTTCCTCCTCCTCAATGGTAATGTCGGCATTTCGTGTCACGCGAAATGAGGTATAGCTTATGAGAGTGAAACCGGGGAAGAGGTCATGAACATGCTCGGAGACGACGCTTTCAATGGGAACGTAGGTATTGTGATCAAGTTCAATAAATCGTTTCAATACTCGAGGAATGCGAATAATGCCATAGCGTTGCATCTGCGGGTTATCACAATCTTGCAGTTTAACAATGAGTCCAAAACTCAAGTTGTTAAGGTGTGGAAACGGGTGTGTCGCGTCTACGGCTATCGGGACAATAACGGGGTAAATGTGTTCATAAAAGTACGTGTTGAGTTGTTCTCTTTGTGGATGTGAAACGTCGCGGTACGATTTTAAATAGAGTCCTTCTTTTTCAAGTTTTTTGAAAATACCGTTCATACAGTGTTCGACCACCTGCATCTCCTGGTGAAGGTAGTCTCGAATATCATTGAGTTGCTGTAGTGGAGTCAGACGATCCGGACCCGATACAATGACACCGGCATTGAAAAGTTTTTTCAGACCGGCAACACGAATCATGTAAAACTCATCCAGATTGGTACCGTAAATAGCTAAAAACTTCAGACGCTCCAGTAGAGGAAGCGACTCGTTTTGCGCCTGTTGAAAGACTCGGGTATTGAATTGTAACCATGAGAGTTCACGATTATTGTAAAGTTTGGGATCTTTTAAGTTTATCATCTTTGCCAACCATAATGTAATAGGAGAAGATTATAGCAAAGATGAGGTAATCAACGGTCACATCATGCAGAGACAGAGATTTTTGTAAACAACTAAAGCTAAAATAGAACGATTTATGTGTATAATAAATCATTAAATTATTCATCGAGGTAAATATATGCCGTTGAAAAAAGTTCTTTTTATTCTGGTTTCGTTTCTGCTTCTATCGCAGGCGTATGCGATAACATTAAATGAAGCATTGGTGTTGTCATTGGAAAATGATCCGGCTGCTATAGAGCGTGTAAAGAACTTTAATGTTATCAGGCAAGAGGTGCGTATGGTAGCATCGGAAAATTATCCGCAGATTGATGTGTATGCCGGAGTGGGTTATCAAGATATTAGCAATGCCGACACAGGATTTACCAAGAGTGATGAGACAATTTATGAGAGTGGACTCATATTGCATCAAAACCTTTTTGACGGTTTTGGAACGACCTATCGTGTTGCAGCGGCAGAGGCTCGTACGGCAATGGCAGCATATCGCTATGTTGAGAGTGTTAATACTGCGGCGTATCATCTAGTAACACAGTATATTACTGTATTGAAAACTCGTGAACTGTTGCGTATTGCCACTGAGAATATAAAAGATAAACAGATGATTGCTCAGGAGGTGGCATCGCGTTATGCCATGCATCACGCTAATGTCGTGTCGGTACAAAGGAGCAATACGTCACTGGCACGGGCGCGTTCGCATTATTATGTGGTCAACAATCGCTATATTGCGGCACAGCATCGTCTGAAAACTTCCATGGGCTGGTCGGTATCGCCCCGGGATCTTGCACCGCCCAAGCCACTGCCGGAATTCTCCTTGAATCGGGAAGATGCTCTACAGTTTGCTACACAAAACCATCCTGCCATACGTGTAGCCGACTTTGAGCTACGTGTTGCACAAGAGCGCTACAAGCAGACCCAGGGAGCCTTTTTACCTAAAATTGATGCTCGAGTACGCCAAGAATTTAACAGTAATCGCAACGGTATCGTCGGTGCTGAAGATGATTTTACAGCGATGCTAATACTCTCTTATAATCTATATCGTGGCGGTGCCGATCGTGCCAGAGAGCAACAACATATTAGCAGATTGAGTCAGCTCATTGCCAAAAGAAATGATCGTAAACGCCGACTTATGGAGTCGGTTGATCTTGCTTGGAGTGATAGGGTTGCATTAGGACAACAACAAAACGCTCTCAAAGAATATGAACGTTTTGCAGAGCAGACCTATGGACGGTATTTTCAGGAATATCATACTGCCGAGCATGATCTGCTTGATCTCATGAGTGCTCATAACGAGCTGATTAATGCTAAAAAAGAGCGTACTGTTGCCCGGTATGATCTGTTGCTGGCACAATACCGCATGTTGTATGTGACGGGCACTCTGCTCGAAGCAGTTTTGGGTGATGCAGAAGCATTGTATGCCCGGGTTGGCATACAGAGAAATGAAATTATCTCAGATGCCCTGCCTTTATCGCTTGATGCTGACGGTGATCAGTATAGTGACTGTGAAGATTTGTGTCAGAATAGCATGGTGTCTGGTACCGTTAATGCCTACGGTTGTCATGATGCAGGGGAGAATATTCTACGTGAGAATAATTTACATGTCCGTGAGGGTGATACGATTTTAGATTCACAATCCCAGGCACGTGTCGATGTGCTTATTGCTACCTTGAAGCAACAAGAAGATACTAATGGCACGATTACCATTTTGGCACACACTCAGGCAACGGGCAATACTTACGAAGATATGCAAACAAGCAGAATAATTGCCGAAAAGGTGAAAGACTATATGGTAGCGCATGGTATCAATTCTCATCAGATTCATACCCTAGCCAAAGGCTCAAGTGCCCCGTTATGGATGGGTGCATCATTAACGGAGCTGCCGCAAAACAGTCGTGTCGAGATTGTTGCTAGTACTCCAAAAATGCTCCCTGCATCAATGCCAAAGCAGCTTGTGACACCCTTGATGCAGTATGAAGCGTTACCGAAACGTCGTGAAGTTGCCACAGTTGTTCCCCCAATCGTTGGTGTGGCATTACCGACGCTAGCCGAACAGGTCAAGCAGGAATTCACGGCACGCCAAACGGGCACTAAGGAACCGGTACAGCAGCATACGGATGAGGTGTTGCAAGGACATGTCATTATTTTAGGATCGTTTCATACCAAAGAAGATGCTGAAGTATTTGCTTTAAAGTTTCATGATATGCCTACGGCTTTGTTGGTGCTTGAATCTACTACACGCCGTTATAATCTTAAAATAGTGTGCCAGAGTCGCAGTGATGCGCTAACGTTGGTTGATCAGGTTAAAAAGATGATACCGGATGCCTGGTATGCAGGGACGCAGCGTATCCACTCCTATACAGTACTTTCCCGCTAAAACAATGCTGTTTAGCGTTCCCACAATAGGGCTACTTTGTTAACCAATACATCCATCTTTCGTGGTGTGATGATTCGTGGTTCTATGGGGTAATTTTGTAATAAGAACGTCGCTTCGAGCTGATCAACCTTCTGTTCTAGCTCCTCTTGCATCCGGGCAATATCGTCCTCAATACTCTCAACCGTTTTGACTGCTGCTTTGACATCAGCACGCTCTTTTAAGATACGTCCACCACTTTTAATAGCGCTGGCACCTTTTCTCAAGGTAGTACTGCTGAGTGTTTTTCTACCGAAAAGCGCGCCGAAAATTCCCAGGCCGACGGCTAAAATGGTGTCGGTCGTTTTGGCGCTGACATCAGACTCCTCTTTTTCCAGTTTGGCAACAGCCCGATCCAAGCGTTTCTGCAGCGTTGCTATTTTTTGTTCGTAATGCTTCTGTAGTGTCTCAAGTTTGTGTGCTTTTTTTTCATTGAGCAGATCTTGCAGGCGTACTTTAAAATCCCGTAAGGATTCGTGAGGTTTGGATTCACTTTTTAATAATTTACATGTAAATAGTTCCAGCCTCTTGGTACGATAGAGATACTCTTTGAATGAGCGTTCCAAAGCTTTGAAATTTTTCATATTCATGATGACTTCTGGCAGGGGGACAAACATGGCAGAGCCTTTAGTATTCGTTGTAAATTGCGTCCATGGTAAGGGGACTTCATCAGCATTCTCCCACAGTATCTCATGATACTGTGCTTCCAATGCCAATTTACATGTAAGTGCTTGCGTCTCATCAATACCGCGGCGCTGAGAGACAAAACGTACTTTTGCCTCTGCGACAAGAACAGGGTGGAACGGTGTATCATCTTGTAGAGAAGTGTCGTGGTAGTATTGTGGTATGAGTTCTGAGAGAATGGGTCTGTTTTGTGCTGTTGCAGTCTGACGTATTGATTGTGGCGGCAACGCTTGGGACGGTGTTTTTTCGGATCTCATTAGGGTACGAATATCACTTTTGGAGAGTGGCCCCTTGAGATAGGAAAGTACCCAGCGTGTTGTAAAGATGCGTACGGTATCTTCATGTGCACTTTTTAAGAAAAAAGTACGCCCTTTCAGTGAGGCGATTTTATCGGCAATGTCACGTTTACTCATATCTTTGATTTTGCTAGCAAGCGCATCAATAACCTTGGCAATGTCTTGTTGCGTTTGCAGTTTTCCAATAAACCATGTGCCGATATTTGAGAGTCCTTTATAATCAAGATCTACCGGATTCTGCGTTGAGAGAATGATACCGACGCCAAAGGCGCGTGCCTGTTTTAATAGCAGTAGCATGGGCTCTTTGGAAGGCGGATTTTTTGATGGTGGAAAAAAACCGAAAATTTCATCCATATAGAGCAGGGCTTTAAGTGTGGACGCCCCACGTTGAGAACGCATCCAGTCTATAAAACGGTTAAGTAGCAGGGTGACAAAAAACATACGTTGCGAGTCGTTGAGATGTGCAATAGAGAAGATGGTAATTTTGGCGTTGCCATTGGCATCATATAACAGATTCTGAATGTCGAGTGCTTCGCCTTCTATCCAGGAAGAAAATGAAACTGAAGAGAGCACGTTGTTAAAAAGCATTGCCAGTTCTAGACGCTTGTTTTGTGGGTAAAAACTTTGGAGAGGGAGCACCCCGATCTTGTGAAACGGTGGCGTGGTAATGTGTCCGATTAATGCCTCCAAGCTGAGATCTTCGCCTTGAAGCCAGAAATGCTTAAAGAGATTGGAGAGCAGCAAAAATTCTTTGGAGCTGAGTGAATCAGCTTCAATATTAATCAGGGAAAGCAAAGAAGAGGTGGTGGCATTAATGAGTGCAGAAAAGGTATCAGGATCATTGACGACTTCAGCCGAAGGAGCGTTAAAGCTGCCTAAGACATTAATGCTTAAACCGGCACTGCTACCGGGAGTATAAATCTTCAGGGGTACGTTGTGAAGTGTCGCAACCCGTTCAAGACTTTGATGATACGATGCAATGCCCTCACGCCACATCGTGGCCGTTTGCGCCGCCATGGCAGTAACACTCATTCCGTTATTGGCAGCATCACTGGCATCAATCCATGGTTGAAAATCTTCTGCTTGCATGTTAGGAAACGTGAGCGCTAAATTGCCCATATCGCCTTTGGGATCAATAATAATAGCAGGAATATTGTCCAATGCCGCCTCTTCGATGAGTCCAATACCCAAACCGGTTTTACCGCTGCCGGTCATTCCGATAATGGCGGCATGAGTATTGAGATATTTACTTTTATAGAGAGTGAGTTCTTCATCGTCAATGTCTTTTCCCAGATAAAATAGCCCCAATTTTTCAAAGAGTTCTCGCATATTTACGTATCCTATTCTCAAATTCTGCTATTATATCACTTTATATCAAGTACTAGGAAGTAGTTCATGTCAGTTTTTCAAATTTTGATGTTAGCCGTGACGGCGTTTTTTGCGTATAAGGTGTATGAGCATATCAACACCCTTGAGGATCCGCCCGAACCCAAACCTTCGCGTGACTCTCTCTCGTCGTTTGATCCGGAAATATTGATGGAAAAAGCGGATGGTATGGTTCAAGAAGGTGACTTTAAACGTGCTGCCGGACTGTTGCAGGAGGCACATGCCAAAGCTCCTGAGAATACGGAAATATTAAATAAGCTGGGGTTTGTATTGGCAAAAAATGGAGATCTTCAGGCTGCCATTGAGACCTATTTGAAGTCGCTAACTCTTGATGAACGTGATGATGTGACGCATAATGCTCTCGCCTCACTCTATCGACGTACGTCAGAGTTTGACAAAGCGCAGCAGCACTATGAGCGTGCGTTGGAACTTGATGATGCTTATGAAGTAACGTACTACAATTTTGCCAACTTGTTGGTACAGATGGGTGAAAAAGAGAAGGCGCTAACCATGTATGAAAAGGCATTGGAGCTTAACCCTGATTTTCAAGAAGCTGCGCAGGAGTTGGCGCACCTACGTC
>JALUJE010000258.1:9469-20939 GCA_027057185.1 Helicobacteraceae bacterium
GTGGTATTAAGTATTGATCTGGATGAAGCTCTGATTGACAAAATACCGAACAATACGTTAGCCATTACCCACCATCCAATTATTTTTGGGGGACTTAAACAGTTACGCTTCAATGAATACCCTGCCAGATTGCTGCAGAAGATGATTCAAAAAAATATTGCCAGTATTGCCATGCATACCAATTTCGACCAGACTCACCTCAATAGGTATGTTGCAGAACAGGTGTTGGGATATCCCATAGTGGCGCGTGAGGGATTTGTCGCATATATGGAAGTAAATGATACATTTGAGCGGTTTGCAGATCGGGTCAAACAGGCGTTTAAACTTTCACATGTAAAAATGGTTCGGTGTCATGATACGCTGAACCGGGTGGCGTTGACAACCGGTTCAGGGGCGTCACTGATCAAAGAGATTGATGCAGACTGCTTTTTGACCGGCGATATCAAATACCATGATGCCATGGAGGCAAAAACGATAGGCATGAGCATGATTGATATCGGTCATTATGAAAGTGAATGCTATTTTGGAGAAATTTTAGAGAAATATTTGATTAATTTAGGATTAAGCGTTATAATTTCGCCATCGAAAAACCCCTTCACCTATATGTAACATGCAATTGGATATAGAAATTCCAAAAAGGAAACAGATGAACAAACACCTCGAACAACTGATTGAACTCTCTATTGTCGATAAAGAGATTGATGCTTTTGAACCGCAAATTGAAGAAGCGAACTATAAATATGAGACGGCGTTAGCAACCAGTGATACTGCTTCTTTGGAGATTGAAATTCTTGAAGAAGAGATTAAAGAAGAGAAGCTGAAAAAACAGAAAAATGAGCTGCATTTAGCAGAACTCTCGGCGAAACTGGAGGAGAACAGTAAAAAAAGTGCCGAAATCAAAACGGAACGTGAGATGAAATCGCTTCAGCTTGAAGAAGAGATTGCCAAGGAGCAGATTACGTTTGCCAATGAAGAGATTGAGCGTCTGGAACGTATTATTGCTAGCAAAGAAGAGAGTATCGGTATTCTCAGAACGAAGCTTGAAGAGCTCTCTTCAGGTTTGAATGACATTAAAGAAGAACTGGACAAAAAATTGGCGGCCATTGATGTGGAGCGTACCAAAGTATTTGCCAAGAAAGAGAAGCTGATTGCCAATATGAACCAAAAAGGACTCTCGTTTTACCAGAAAATTCGTCGTTGGGCAAAAAATACCACAGCAGTGACGGTGAGAAAACAGGCATGTATGGGTTGTTTCATGAAGATTAATGATAAAATCTACGCCGAAGTGATTAAGGGGGAAGAGATCGCCACCTGTCCACATTGTGGACGCATTCTTTATTTAGATAAAGAAGAGACCGTACAAGAGGCGTAATGACGCCTTTTTCTCTGCTCTATTTTCTGTTAGCACTGCTGCTCTACCTTGTGGCCGTGCCCCTGTTGCTAGTGCTCTCTTTGAAAAAAAAATACCGACACTCCATTCCGGCACGATTTTTTTTATGGAGGAATCCTCCTTTTCGTGGGGACGGCATTTGGTTTCATGCCTGCTCCTTGGGGGAGAGCCGTGCATTAAAGCCGTTGCTCGACAGGTTGGGTGAAAGCGTTATTGGCATTACGACCATTACACAAACGGGATTTGATGTAGCACAACAGTATGATGCAGAAGTACGTTACCTCCCTTTCGAGATTTTTTTACCTTTTTGGATACGTAAGCCTAAAGTATTGGTAGTACTTGAAGCAGAGTTTTGGTACCTGTTTTTTGCTATAGCTTCTGCACGAGGTGCCAAAATCGTTCTACTCAATGCGCGTATTTCAGAGCGAAGTTATCCAAAATATCTGAAACTTCGATGGTTTTACAAAAAAATATTTCAATATGTCGATACCATTTTAGTACAAAGTGAGATTGATAAAGAGCGGTTTGAATCCTTAGGTGCACGCCATATTGAAGTTGTAGGTAATATTAAACTGGCTCAGAACATTGTTGTGACGAGACAGTATGAAAAATCAGATATACGGACGATTGTTGCAGCAAGTACTCACGAAGGTGAAGACGGCATGATTCTTGCCGAATTTGCGGCGTATCGAAAAGAGAGCGTCAGCAGACTGCTGGTTGTACCGCGACACCCCGAACGCTTTGAGAAGGTTTGGACCTTGATACAAGCGGTATGTCGTAAGCATCACTTGACATCTCAACGCTTCTCACAGGGTCGCAATCTCAACGCCGACATTGTGTTAATTGATGCTATGGGCGAGTTGAATAATCTCTACGCTATTAGCGATATTGCTATTTTAGGGGGAGCTTTTGTTCCTATTGGCGGGCACAATCCCTTGGAACCGGCAACATTTGGTTGTAAGATTATTACCGGAAAACATCATTTTCACCAGTTGGAATTGTTTAAATATGTCGAGAATATTGTATGTTGCGAGCTACATGAACTCAAAGAAAAGTTGATACTCTCCGAGCAGATGCGTGCGACGTACATTACTGAAACGATAGATATGAATAGAATAATAGATAGTATAGGATAGATTATGGCAGACAAGAAAAAAGCGTATGCATATCAGCGTGCCGAAGATAAAAAAAAAGAGGCTAAAGTCAAAGCAAAAAGTAAAGCGTTCGCTGCAAATGACGCCAAGCGTGATCGTGTTAAGAAGGCACGGCGGGTAACACGGCAGGATGAGGCATCTGTGACTACAGACACCCCCTCTCAAACACAGGAAGGTTGTGTTACATCGAAGCATATGGAAAAAGCTTATAAGCTGTTGGCACAACAAGAACAGCTGTCAAATTCACAGGCAAAAGCACTGATTGATCGGGGTTTGGTCTATGTCGGCAATAAAAAAGTGATGATCGCGCGTGGGGAGCTGGATAAAACAACGGTGTTTACGGTACATACAATTGAAGCCATCCAACCTATTTTTGAGAATGATGATCTGATTGTGGTGGACAAACCGGCATTTATGAACTCTGATGAGATTGAACGACAATGTGAGGGAGCACGATTGTTGCATCGTCTGGATCGCGAAACCAGTGGTGTGTTGATACTGGTGAAAAATGAAGCGTTTCGGGAGAAAGCTATTGGGGCATTTAAACGTCATGAGGTCTATAAGGAGTATGTGGCATGGGTTGAAGGCATCTTTACCGAAGAGATGGTGATTAGCAAGCCTATTATTACGGAAAAACGTCACAACAGCGCGTATTCAAAAATAGCACGACATGGGGGAAAACCTGCTACTACGGAGGTCTATCCTTTAGAGGTTTCAGGAAAAAAGAGTAAAGTCAAATGTATTATTCAGGAGGGGCGAACACATCAGATTCGTACCCATTTGCGTTCTATAGAGTTTCCTATAGTCGGCGATGAACTCTACGGTGGCAGACGATACCGCAGGGTGATGCTGCATGCAAAAAAAGTCGTCTTATTGGGCCTGACTTTTGAGGCAAAAGAACCAAAACTTTTTTTACATTTTTCTCAATAGCTGATATCAAAACATCTTAACTTAGCAGTAATACAAGCATTGTACAATTACGTCACGAGTCATAACTTAATATAATATAGGAGAAGCTGTTTTGATAGATTTTATCGCACCGATACTTGCAGCGGTGATCACTACAAGCGGCGGAACTGCCGCAATGCAAGAACAACAGGCCATCAGTAAAATCGTAGCCTATGCCGATAGCAGTGCCAATCCCAAACCGACATTACAAGACTATACGTACGCCAATGTTGATGGTGTCAATAAAACGAATGTCAATGCTTATAATAGGCTGGTGGATTCCTTGGAGGCTGCTGATGTTGACAGTGCTGCTGAACGCGCTGCCTTACACACCTATTTTATTACAATCAATCCTTTAGAAGATATTGTTAAAACGGAATATTTTGCACCCTTTACCCTACGTCCGACAGTGAAGTACGGTGGTAAAGATACCTTACGCTTTTATCTTGAAAATAGCAATGAGGGGCTGATTGATGCTTCAGTTAACGCTAAAGGTGTGATTAGTATTGGTTCTACCGGGAACGGAAGCGGTACGGGAGTGAGTCATTTACGATTGATCGCTTTTACCGGTACCCAGGCAAGCAATCAAACGTTTAGCGTCACTGTAAATACGATGAATAGTGGCAGTATGGCCTTTACTCCTTTGGATTTCACGGTTGTGAGTGATGAGCTTTGGGATGAAACTGCCGTTCGTAAGGTGCTATATACATTCGCGTACGGAGGACATGCCACAGATGAGCAGATTCGAACCTGGGCAGCGATGCCTCCTGAACGTGCCATTGTGCAGATGTTGACATTGGAGCCTAAAAATAAACTACTCTCACCTTCTGGCTATAATTTACCCAATACCACATCGTTGGAGCGGTTAGCCAAGTTTTGGAATAAAATATCGTATGTCAAAGCAAAAAATAGAGACCGTTTTACTACAACACCTCGATCATGGGGAACGCCGACAGCCAGTTGGATGATGGCCGTGCTGAGTCGCGGGCTCAATCCATTTGTGCATCGTATTGGACTGTGGGAGACCAATTATCATATGTCTGTGAGTCAGGTATCGGGTGTTTATCCACTACCGATGTTGAGTCACTATGACACCATCATGAAAAAACTAAGCGAGAACAGCAGTTATGAGCAGGTAATGGCTCAAGGTGCCAAAAATGCAGCGGTAGCATACCAGTATGGGCATAACCGCAACATTTTTAAAGATGGCGTATTTCGTGGTAATGAAGATTTTGCCCGTGAATACTATCAGCTCTTTTTTGGAATTTTGGGTGATTATGATCATGAGTATCATGAGGCTACCACAATTCCCAATACAGCGCGTGCTCTAACAGATATGCAGGCATCTTGGCACCCCGAAGAAGAGGGTGGTCCCGAGCGAAAAGTGACTTTTGGTACCGAAAAGCACTATAGCGGTGATGTTGAGATTTTACATACTACCGTTTCGGGATACCGAGCCGATATTAAAATTGACGCGATTGCCATGGAAGCAATTGAGCATGAGGAGAGTTTACGAAATCTTCCGGTCATGATCATTCGACACTTTGCCGATGACAGCCCTACTGCTGCAGTGATAGAACATGCCCAAAACAGCTGGGCTATGATGCCGGTAAAACGACTGTTACCATTTTTGTGGGCCTATGCCGTGTCTACTGATTTTCACAGTAGTACACGTATCAAATATGCCAGTTCTATCGATCGCATGATGACTACTATGAATCTTTTGACGATTGATAATGAAGAGAACGGCTATATGTTTTACTATCCCAGCTGGGAACTCTCCAAAGAGGATGTTCGTGTCTTTAGTCCTGCGCATGCAGTGTTTGGACATCAGACAGGGGTGGAAGCTTCAGATAACGGTAATATTTTTCGTGTTAATTATAATCGTAGTGCTGGTGCACCCTGGATATATACGCGTTACTATGAGTGTGAAAGAGATCAGAAGGATGAGTGTCGTAAAGATAGTAGTGGCAATGTAATTGCAGTGTGGGAGAAACGCTGGAGAAGTAAAATTCCGGCTAATGCCCAGGGTAAATATATTGTCGAAGAGGTAGCATTGTGGCTTTGGAAACGCTTTATTGCCGATGGCGGTAAACATTATGGCGCTTTGGAGCGAGCACATCTAATTGCACTCCTAAATGGCAAAGATTTAGCCCTATTTTTAGATAAAGAGAATCCGATGAAAACATATACTAAAGCACAAATTACCGGGAATAGCGGCATTAAGCGACTGCTGAATGATGGGGCAATCGCACCGATGGATCTGAAGAGTAACGATACGAAAAAACGGCGCGAGGCTGACTATCGTGTTAATTTGGCAATTGCTTTTATTGCTGCGACACCTTATATTTATGCACAGGAGGGACGATAATGAAACGGCGTGAATTTATTAAAATGTCGGCACTGACCGCACTCTTTTTAACAGTAGGAGGATCTTTGACACCGGCACATGCCGCGACATCGATTGCCTCAAAAACTGTTGTAAATATTACACTGGATGGAGGTCCAGATTTCAAGCATTTGATTGTACCGCCTTTTGATACGGACGCGCAAAGTTACGGCGGTGCGTATTGGAGAGCACGTGCCTCCATATTTCGTACCAAAGCCGGTGATGTTACCAAGCTGCGACAAGCGTATATTGACAATTATGATGAAGTTACTTTTGATGGTATGCGTTTTGGCATTCTAAAGTCCTGTACCTGGCTTAAAAATGAGATTCGCAGTGGTAATGTTGCCATTGTCAATAATGTGGTGGCATCTACAAACCGAAACCATTACCACTCAAAATTAATTATGGAGAGCGGTTCTCTTCGTACGGGTTCGAATGAAACTGATATTAGTGGCTGGGGAGGGCGCAGTGTTACGGAGCTTGATGCCAATGTGGTAGCAGTTACACGTGGTGTTCGTCTGGTCTGTAATGGTCCTGATGCGCTTCGCGGCTACAACAATAAACGGGTAATTAGCAATTATGACAGTCGTAATATGGGGCTGTATCTGTATGATACGCAGGCCGATCTTGAGAGCGGTTCACGCAATTATATCTGGTCAACGCAAGCCATTATAAGTCGTTCGTTGCGAGGATACTACGGTGCCAAAGCTGCGGAGATACCTCAGAACAGTCCGTATCGTAAATTTATTACCCAGGAACGTCAGCTGCGCCAGTTTGGTGATCAGCTGAAAGTACGACTAAAAGGCGTACCGATTCCTGCTGCCATCAAAGCACTGTATGAGGGATCGAGTCCATTAGAATCCCCGTACTTTGGAAAGCAAGTGCGTAATCTGTATGACAGTTTTGCAACCCAAGATATTTTGTCCATGCGCTTTGCGAGTATGGAATATACCGGATGGGATAGCCATCGTGAACAGCACCGCTCTTTGGAGGCTAAGTTTGGAGATCTTTTTGGTACCAATAAGGGGCTGCATACCTTGATAACGGCACTCAATCGGCTTAACAGCAATATTTACAACAATACTGTATTTGTTATCTCCGGTGAATTTGGAAGACAACTTAAGAGTAATGGAGATTACGGCACCGATCACGGTCGCGGTAATAGCATGCTTGTGATTGGAAAACGTGTTAATGGCGGCTTTTACGGTGACCCGTTTCCGGCCGAAGATATTGATCGTTTAGAGATTAAAAATGAGGATATTGTTGGAAAAACATCCATGTTTCAAGTGTTTGCGAAAGTATTGGATTGGCAGGAAAAGGGTTTGGGATCTCGTGTTTTTGATTTAAACAATCAGCCCATTGAACCCGGTGTCTATCTCTCCAGAATGCTTCAAGCGTAACGCACAGTTTAAATATCCTCTCACCATGCTTTAGAGGGTGAGAGATTTTGTCAATTGCATGTTTCAAAACCCTACATTAATAGCTCGTATGAGTCTCTCATATGCAGTTGAATTTCATGCTTCTTGCAAAATCTGTTTGAAGCTGATATCATTATTGCAAGTGCTTGTTATGAACACGTGAGGAGAGATTTATGGTGGGAAGGAAAGTAGGCATTGTCGGCTCAGGCTTTGTCGGTGCTACGGCAGCATACAGTTTATCACTCCTGGGAACCTGTCATGAAGTTGTGCTGTACGATATTGTTCCAGATGTGGCACGAGGTAAAGCCATTGATATTGGACAATCGACATGTTATTCGCGTCACGGTACCATTATTTCAGCCGCAGAGACCCCTAAGCAGATGCGTGATTGCGATATTGTAGTGATTACTGCAGGGGTACCGCGCCGTAGAGGGATGACCCGAGCAGATCTGTTAATGATCAATGCCAAAATTATGAAGGAGGTTGTTCACGATATTGCGGAATATTCTCCCAATGCTATTATTTTGGTCGTCTCAAATCCTTTGGATGTCATGACCTATATTGCACTCAAAGAGACCGGTTGGGATCGGCATAGAATTTTGGGTATGGCCGGAGCACTTGATGGCTCACGAATGGCATATCAGATTCATCAGAAAGTCGGTTATGGCTCCGGACAGACCCGTGCTATTGTCATTGGAGATCATGGTCAACATATGATTCCCTATCCCGAGATTTCAGCCGTTGGCGGTGTACCGCTCAATCAAATAGTCGATCGTGACACTATGGACCAGATTATTGCACGCACCAAAGAGGGTGGTGCGGAGATTGTCAAATACTTGGGAACCTCGGCCTATTATGCTCCAGGACGTGCCATTTCAGTTATGGTAGAAGCTATGTTAGACGATTCTCGTATTGTCATTCCTTCGTCTGTACTGCTCTCAGGTGAGTATGGTTATCATAATATTACGGTGGGTGTCCCGGTTGTTTTAGGTTCTCGCGGCGTTGAACAGATTGTTGAACTCGATCTTACCGATGAGTTACAAGAGAAGTTTAGAAGCTCAGTAGCCTCCATTCAAGAGGGTATTGACTTGTTGGATGCAGAAGATTTTTTTAGCTTCAAGAAAACTTAAAGTATCATTTCGCTATAATTCGCTACTTTTTACGCCCAAAATGGTTGGTAGAAAATTACATGTAGGATTTGGTAGTGTTTGAAACTTTAACAGACTCGTTTACAGCAGCTATTAAAAAAATTCGTTTTCATGATGATGAAAAAGCGTTAAAAAAAGCGCTTCAAGAGTTAAAAAAAGCATTGTTAAAGGCAGATGTTCACCACAAGGTTGTTAAAGAGCTGATTGTTAAAGTAGAATACGATACCAAGGCATCAGGAATTGGTAAAGACCAATTCCTAGAGGCGCTGCGCAACACTTTGTATGAGATTCTAGAAGTGCGGGGAAACCAGGGGTTTGTTTTTGCCCCGAATCCGCCGACTGTGATTTTAATGACCGGACTACAGGGATCGGGTAAGACAACGACGACGGGTAAACTGGCGACGTATTTGAAGCATCAGAAAAAGAAAAAGGTGTTGGTTGTTGCTGCTGATTTACAACGTTTGGCTGCAGTAGAACAGTTACGGCAAATTACGGAAAAGATTGAGGTTGATCTCTATAGCGATGAGACAAACAGCGACCCTGTTGTGGTGGTTCAATCGGCGTTGGTAAAGGCTGCCACATCACTGTATGATGTGGTACTTATTGATACAGCAGGACGCTTGGCGATAGATGAGGCATTAATGCAACAGCTTCAAGAAGTGAAAGAGGCAGCATCTCCAGATGAAATTTTTTATGTTGCCGACTCATTAACCGGTCAGGATGCAGTGCGTACTGCACAAAGCTTTCGTGAAAAAATTGGTATTGACGGTGTAATATTAAGCAAGTATGACGGTGACTCCAAAGGAGGTGTCGCACTGGGAATCGCTTCTCAGGTTGAGGTGCCGTTACGCTTTATCGGTAGCGGTGAGAAGATGGAAGACCTTGAGGTCTTTTTACCTGAACGTATTGTGAACCGTCTCATGGGTCTGGGCGATGTTGAAGGACTTGCAGAGAAAACGGCAGGTGTCATAGACGAGAAAACGGCAAAAGAGCTAACGAAAAAAATTAAAAAAGGAAAGTTTAATTTTAATGATTTTTTAGAGCAGATTGAGAGTATGAAAAAGATGGGGAGTATGAAGTCGTTAATGGGTATGATCCCAGGGATGGGAGCAATGTCCAAAGCAATGAAAGACTTTGACCTGGATAACTCGCAGGAGCTTAATCAGATTAAAGCCTTGGTGAGTTCCATGACGCCAAAAGAGCGTGAAGACCCTGACCTTTTAAACAATTCGCGTAAACAGCGTATTGCCAAGGGATGTGGTCTTTCGCAAATGGAAGTCAACAAAATTTTAAAACAGTTTAAAAATGCATCAAAAATGGCAAAACGATTTTCCGGTAAAAAGGGGATGAAAGATTTGCAAAATATGATGACACAAATGCAAGGGGGAGGATTCCCCCGGTGATTTACATGTAAATGTTAACTTCTGATCTATACGGTAGATTAGAAGCTAGCATTTTTAAATAATGCAGAAAATTTAACATATTCAGCATGTTGAAACAGAACATGTGCAGAGAAGGACCAAAACCTATGGCAACAGTAATTCGATTGACCCGAATGGGTCGTAAAAAACAGCCTTTTTACCGCATTGCGGTAACAGATTCCCGTAAACGTCGTGATGGCGGTTGGATTGAATTGATTGGTTATTATAACCCGATGAATGAAGAGAAGACCCTGAAAGTCGATAATGAGCGCCTTGACTATTGGTTAAGCGTGGGTGCTAAAATGAGTGACCGCGTCAAAAAAATCACCGGTAGATAAGCATGGTAGATGACTTTGTTGCTGAGTTTGCACAGCTGATTGCATCACATCCCGAAGATATCCGGGTGGAAACACTGGATCAAGGTGACTTTATGGAGATTATTCTGTACGCAAACCAGCAAGATGTCGGTAAACTCATTGGCAAAGAGGGTAAGATGATTGGTGCCATTAAAACGGTTATTTCGGGCTGCAAAGCTAAAGATGGCAAAAGTTACCGTATTAATGTCGAACCCGCTTGAGCATACGACATCACCGCTGCATGTTGCTACATTAGGCCGTACTATCGGTCTTAAAGGTGATATGAACTTCATTCAAAAAACCGACTTTCCCGAACAGTTTGTTCCCGGTGCCCGGTTTAGAGACATTCAAAACAATACTATTATACTTGAGTATGTTGATCTTGAACGCAACCTGGTGAGAATATCGGGTGTGAATACTCCTGAGGCAGCAAAATGTTATGTTAACAGAAAGCTGTTTACAAGTTATGAACAGACACGTCAACAGTGCCACTTAAAAGAGGGAGAATTCTTTTGGTTTGATATTATCGGATGTCGTCTTATTGAATCAGGTAGAGTCCTTGGAACGGTCAAGGACATTGATCGTTTTGGTGCGGTAGACTATTTACGGGTAAGCACGGCGTCAGCACTGATTGCCGAAGGTGAGGTCAAAGAGTTTTTGCTTCCCTACCAAATGCCGTTTGTGCTCTCTACCGATATTGCACATCAACACATTACCGTCAGCGGTGCCTACGATATTTTACAAGCATCATGACCTTTACTTTTGTAACGCTATTTCCTAATTTGATAGAGGGATATTTTCAAGACTCTATTTTAAAACGTGCTCTGGATTCCGGGCGCTTTAGCATTGCTTTTACTAATCCCAGGGAGTTTAGTCATTCCAAACATAAAAAAGTTGATGATACGGCATATAGCGGGGGAGCAGGTATGGTAATGTCGCCACAACCGCTGTATGATGCCCTGGAATCTTTGTCTGAAGGCAATAGCAATATACATGTTATCGTTACCACACCCGTAGGGAAACCTTTTACCCAAAATGATGCCAAACGATTGGCACAAAAAAAACATATTGTTTTTGTGAGTGGCCGTTATGAGGGAATTGATGAGCGCGTTATGGAACAATATGCCGATGAGCTTTTTAGTATCGGGGACTATATTCTTACCGGTGGCGAATTGCCTTCACTGGTCATGTGCGATGCGATTGCCAGAAATATTGACGGTGTTTTGGGAAATAGCCACTCTTTAGA
>JALUJE010000259.1 GCA_027057185.1 Helicobacteraceae bacterium
CAATAATGCAATACTCTCTCTAACAAGGCCTGAGTCTGCTCTGCACTGCGTTGCTTCAATACCATGCAGAACTCCTCGTCACTGTAGCGTACTAACAGGTCACTCGGTCGAATATATGATCTCAAGACCTCCGAAAAGGTAATGAGAGCCTCTTGCGTACAAGGGGTAAGTACTTCTGCCATAACAAGAGAAAAAGTCTCTGTCGTCTCTTTGATCTGATCCAGATAAGTTGCCATAAAGTCATCAAAATAACGCCGATTATACAGACCCGTTACAAAATCCCGATTGGCACTGTTGGTAATGGCAGCAATATTTTCCAGCGCCTCTATGGTGTTATTCACCCGACAGGAAAACTCTTCTTTGGAAAACGGTTTTTTAATAAAATCGGTCGCTCCTTTTTTAAGAAACATTGCCGAAACATCATCATCACTATTGCCTGAAATAGCTAAAATACTCAGCTGATGCTTTTTACACTGTTTACGAATGGCAGCGGTAAGCTCCAGTCCGTTCATAACCGGCATGTTATAATCGGTGATAACCAAAGAAATATCATCACGCTCTTGTAATAAGTTGATTGCCTCTTCACCGTGAGCACAAGCAATAACTTGAAAAAAAAGATGTTCAAGCATACTTTTCATCTGCTTGCGAAATACCATGGAATCATCTACCAGCATTACGGTATGATGACGATTTTTACTCAAGCGTCCAATCGTGGAGATAACGAAATCGATCTCTTCGACATCACCTTTGCCGACATAGTCAATAATCGGTTTTTTGAGCATCTTCTGTCGAAAATCTCGATCCATATTGCTACTTAAAACAATGCAGTTCATCTCTTTGGCGAGCATCGCATCAACCGCTTCCCCGTTGGGAGCATCGGGAAGATTACTCTCCAACAGCACTAAAAAATAGTCAAATTTTCGTATAAAAAGCTGTGCCTCCTTGAGTGAATAGGCAACATCGACCTCCAAAGAGAGTTCGGATTCAACTTTAAGTGTGAGCATGGTGGCAAAAGCCTGATTCTCGTCCACCACTAATATTTTTTCCATTAGTCAACCTCAAGTAAATCTATGCAATAATACCATGTCTATTTTAAATGAAGGTTTTATGTGTTTACCGGACTCATTCGTGATATTGGCATGGTCACATCATTTCAGAACAACACGCTCTCATTAACAACAGTTCATAGACCTGGACTCGGGGACTCTATTGCCATTAATGGGGCATGTCTCAGTGTGGTTAGTCTAACATCTCATGGGTTTAGTGTCGAACTTTCACCCGAAACCCAGCGCCATATTGCTCTGGAGCGTCTTAGTGGAAAAATACATGTGGAACCTGCCATGATCATGGGAGAACGTTTTGAGGGGCATATGGTACAAGGGCATATTGACACTATCGGTACTATTGAGCGTATTACCAATAATGGCAACAGCTATGATGTTATTATTCACGTCGCATCACAATACATTCCTCTTATTGTCCCAAAAGGTTCTATCGCTGTTGACGGAGTGAGTCTAACGGTCAATGAAGTCTATCGTGAGAGTTTTCGCCTCACCATCATTCCTGTGACGATGAGAGAGACGCTCTTTGGAAGTTACCAAAAAGGGACACGCGTCAATATTGAAACGGATCTGTTCGCACGCTACATCCAGCACATACTGGAACACCGAGAAAAACCTCTCAGCTGGGACGATGTCAACAAGATGACTGCGCTCTACTAGTTCAGTAGATAAAAATAGATAAATGGCAAAGGGCGTTTATCCGGTACGACTACAGTACTCTTGTTATCTCGCACACACCTCACATAATAATGGTGATTTCTAGTACATGTGCTATCATGTCCATAACCAAAATAGATGTTCCAAACATAATTGCTGTTCCCGGCAGAAGTTGTCGAAGACCAATAGTAATATTTAGGAACAATATTTTTAAATACGGTGGTATCGATTGCCGGTTCTGCACGCTCCATATCTACAATACTAAACAGCTCATTAATATTGGGAACACGCCAATCCTTTGAACCAGCAAAATCGAGTGCTTCACAATATTCAATGGCATCGTCCCAAACATATCTTCCGGTTGCGACATTGGCATCATCTTGCCATATTAAATTTGTTTGATCATCAAATACAACCTCCAGGGCATTATCACGAATCCACGTAGCATGTAACATGCTTACCGTCACTACCAGTACAAC
>JALUJE010000260.1 GCA_027057185.1 Helicobacteraceae bacterium
TTTCGGTACGGATGAGGTTTTGCCGATGTGGGTTGCCGATATGGATATTCATACGCCTCCGTCTGTAATAGCGGCGGTAACCAAACGAGCACAACATGAAATTTACGGTTATGAGATGATGCCCGATTCGGCATTTGAAGCACAAATATCATGGATGCGACGACGCCACCGTCTGTCATTGAGACGGGAGTGGATGTTCTATTCACCTTCGGTAGTTGCCAGTATCAATGTTGCTATTCGAGCATTTAGCAACGAGGGAGACGCAGTGATTATCCAACCGCCGGTGTATGCACCTTTTGAGAGCAGTATCCGACACAATGGGCGACAGGTAGTAAAAAACCCTCTTCGACGTGATGATCAGGGTGTCTATCGTTTTGATTTGGAAGATCTCAAAGCAAAAATTACATGTAAAACCAAACTGCTGATTTTGTGTTCACCGCACAATCCTGTAGGACGTGTTTGGCATCGTGATGAACTATTGGCATTGGCAGATATTTGTTTGGAACATCATATTAAAGTTATTAGTGATGAGATTCATTCTGACCTGGTGTATGCGCCATATGTTCACACGCCGTTTATGGCACTAAGTAGTGCGATACGCGAGATCACACTCACAACGATTGGTCCGGGAAAAACTTTTAATCTTGCAGGCATGAGTATCTCGACGGCGGTGATTGCCAATGCTGACATGCGAGAACGTTTTGAAGCCGAGTATCGTAGTATTCATTTTGCGGAGGGGACTATTTTTGGGCATGTCGCATTGGAAACAGCGTATCAGGAGGCTGAAGCATGGTTGGATGCACTGTTGTTACATTTAAAGCAGAATCAGTATAAATTGCAAAAGGTACTGCAAGCGTATCAGTCGGCGATAAGCTGGAACCTTCCCGAAGGCACCTATCTGGCATGGTTAAACTGTGATAAAATGGCATTAACCGATAGCCGATTGCGAAGCTTCTTTATTGAAGAAGCCCGTTTGGGATTGAGTCCCGGACTTGCATTTGGCAAAGAAGGGAGCGGGTTTATGCGTCTGAATTTTGCCGTACCAAGCGATACTATGGATGAGGCGCTTGATCGACTGGATTCTGCATTGAAACGGAGTGTAGACGACCATTGATGGGGAAAGGTGTTTTTAATGGCGAGTAAGGTTATGATTATAAGTGGTGCGGGCTTGAGTGCAGAGAGTGGGATTAGTACCTTTCGTGATAGTGATGGACTTTGGGAAAACTACGATGTTATGGAGGTTTGTTCAACACAAGGTTGGGAAAATGACAGAGAAAAAGTGACGAATTTTTATAACGCAAGGCGTAAAGATCTTAAAGATAAAGAGCCCAATGAAGCGCATTTGACTTTAGCAACTTTAGAGAAAAAGTATCCCAACCACATTATTCATCTAACCCAAAATGTAGATAATCTTCTAGAACGTGCCGGATGTGAAGAGATTATTCATCTACACGGTACTTTGACGGATCTGCGGTGCGAAGGGTGTGCTCATGTATGGGATATCGGCTATGCCGCACAAAATGAACATAATGCCTGTCCAAGGTGTGAGAGTGACGTTGTACGTCATAATGTCGTGATGTTTGGAGAGAGTGCTCCGGCATATAGCCGTATTTATGAGGCCATAGCAGAGTGCGGGCTTTTTGTTGCTATTGGAACCAGCGGTCAAGTCATTGATGTTGTTACTATTGCCCGCGAGTTTGAGCATTCCGTATTTATCAATCCCAAACGTGAAGAATATGTTACGGCTTTCGGGTCATTTGAACAGTATATCGATACGTTTTTTGAACGGTTTATTCAGAAAAAAGCCTCTGAAGCTGCTGATGATATGGCAGGGATTATCACACGATTTTTAGAACGATAGCGGCACATGTAAATGAGAACAGTAGACTTTCAGCGTATTTGTGATTTTATCGGGCAGCATCATCTCTTAACCCTCTCTACCGTTCAGGAGAACTTACCGTATGGCTGTTCGGCATTTTATGATTTTAATATCCAGACGGTTAGCTTTGTCATTGCTTCAGATATCAAAACACGGCATATCCATAATGTATTGGACAATCCCAATGTGGCCGTAACGATTGCTCTTGAAACAGATGATGTCCGAACGCTGCGTGGAGTACAGTGTCACGGCACTATGGCAGAATTGGAGTCATCCGTGCTCACGTCGGAGTATTTTAAAACATTTCCCTACG
>JALUJE010000261.1:0-3034 GCA_027057185.1 Helicobacteraceae bacterium
CGAGCGAGATGAGCCATCTTATGCAATGGTTCACAGGATTCGTCCAATTATTCAAAAGAGATGTCAAGGTTTGGTAAAGGGTACTAGCATAAAGTTTATAGAGATGCCATCTGGTCCTCCAACTTTAGCAACTATAGTTATAGAGTTGTATGGAAAAAATGAAGATACTCTAAGATATACAGCAAAACAAGTAGCAAATATTTTAAAAAATATAGCAAAAGAGTCAAGCAGATTAACGCCTTGGAAGCTCAATATGAAGCGATGAGCGATGCGGAACTTCAGTCCGCATTTTCAGCACTTAAAGAGCAGGTACAACGTGAGGAGAAATCGCTTGATGATGTTTTGATCGACTCGTTTGCCATCACAAGGGAAGCGGGTAAACGCGTTTTGAATATGCGTCATTTTGATGTCCAGTTAATCGGTGGTATGGTACTGCACGAGGGGCGCATTGCCGAGATGAAAACGGGAGAAGGTAAAACCTTAGTTGCCACGCTGCCTATTGTACTCAATGCAATGACCGGAAAAGGGGTGCATCTAGTCACGGTGAATGACTATTTGGCATCACGAGACGGCAAAGAGATGGGGGTGCTTTATGAGTTCCTAGGCTATAGCGTCGGTATTGTTCTAGAAGATATGCATGATCCTGTAATAAAACAACAGCAATATGAAGCTGACATCACTTACGGAACCAACAATGAGTTCGGGTTTGATTTTTTACGTGACAACATGAGTTATTCCAAAGAGCATATGGTGCAGCGGGGACACCATTTTGTGATTGTAGATGAAGTCGATTCTATTCTCATTGATGAGGCACGTACCCCTTTGATTATTTCGGGTCCGACCGATCGTAAACTCGATAACTATCTTAAAGCCGATCAGGTAGCCAAAGCATTGGTAAAAGAGGAGCATTTTACAGTAGATGAAAAAGATAAAGTAGTCTTGATGACAGAGGAGGGTATTGCCAAGGCTGAGGAACTTTTTGACGTTGACAATCTCTACTCTCTGGAGAACTCGGCACTTTCTCATCATGTGGATCAGGCACTCAAGGCCAATTATCTTTTTGAAATTGATGTTGATTATGTTGTTAAAGACGGCGAGGTAGTGATTGTCGATGAATTTACCGGTCGTTTGAGTGAAGGACGACGATTCTCAGAAGGACTGCATCAGGCACTTGAAGCCAAAGAGAAAGTGGAGATAAAAGAGGAGACGCAGACCCTGGCTGATATTACCTTTCAAAACTACTTCCGCATGTATGAGAAGCTTGCCGGTATGACGGGTACGGCTCAGACAGAAGCAACGGAGTTTTCTCAAATCTATTCGCTTGATGTTATTTCTATACCGACGAATGTACCCATTATTCGTAATGATTTGAATGATCTGATTTATAAAACCGAAGCCGAGAAATTTGGAGCGGTCATTGAGCATATCAAAGAATTACAGCAAAAAGGACAGCCGATGCTGATTGGTACGGCATCTATTGAGAAATCGGAACTACTGCACGGACTATTGAAAAAAGAGAAGATTGCCCATACGGTGCTCAATGCCAAAAATCATGAGCAAGAGGGTGAAATCATTAAAGGAGCCGGCGCTAAAGGTGCTGTTACCATTGCGACCAATATGGCAGGACGCGGAGTTGATATTAAAGTCAATGATGAAGTTAAAGCACTCGGCGGATTATGCATTCTGGGTACGGAACGTCATGAAAATCGTCGTATTGACAACCAGCTTCGTGGACGTTCCGGTCGTCAGGGTGACCCCGGAAAAACCCAGTTTTTCTTAAGTTTAGAAGATAGTTTATTACGTATTTTCGGATCTGATAAGATTAAAAGTATTATGGAACGCTTGGGGGTTGAAGACGGAGAATACATTGAGTCGAAAATGGTGACGCGTGCTGTGGAAAAAGCACAGAAAAAAGTGGAAAACCTCCATTTTGAAGGTCGTAAGCAGATTGTCGAATATGATGATGTTGCTAATGAACAACGAAAAATTGTCTATAAGTTTCGAAATGACCTACTTGACCCCGATTTCGATATTGGCAACAAGGTGAATGAAATTCGTGAAGAGTATCTTTTTAAAACATTAATGGAATGTGACATTTACGACGGTGCGTCTCATGAAGACTTTAATTTGGACAAGTTGGCGCTGGTGCTTAAAGAAGAGATGAATTTTGACCTCGATATTGCATTGCTTCGTGGTAAAGAGTATGAAGATGTCGCTACAGAGCTTATTGCCATGGTCAAACAGAGTTATGATGAAAAAATGTCTGTTCTCGATGCCCAGACTATTGCCAGCATTGAACAAGAGATATACCTTAAAGCACTAGACAGTGCTTGGCGGGAACATCTCTATGCCATGGACATGATGAAAACGGGTATTCGTTTGCGTGCCTATAACCAAAAAGATCCTCTGGTAGAGTATAAGAAAGAGAGCTACAACCTCTTTACGGAACTGGTAGAGACGATTAAATATGATACCATTAAAACGTTACAAATTATTCAGTTTAAAATGCAAGATGCAGAAGCGCAAGCAGAAGCTTTCGCTGCAAAGCTTGAACAAGAACAGAAGCAGCGAGAGATGCAGATGTCACTTAATAGTCATGAAGAGGTATCGGGAAAAAAGATTGCCCGTAACGATCCATGTCCTTGCGGTAGCGGTAAAAAATATAAGCAGTGTTGTGGTAAAAGCGGGCCTAAAAAAGGTGCTTTTGCTTCTTGAATACATCACTAGTTTCTTACCTTGTCAAGCGTTTTTTGCGCTTTGATGCCGACCAGCCGTTTATTTTTCTCTCTGCCATGTTGGCATTTTTAGGTATTACGCTTGGCGTCATGGTATTGATTATTGCCATGGCACTCATGAATGGTTTTGACAATGAATTTAAAAAAAAACTAACGGTCATGAACTACCCTTTAACGATTCTGCCCCGTTTTTTTTCCGGCGTCAACCGTGAACTACTACTGGATCTGGAGACCCGTTTTCCCAAACTCTCTTTTAGTCCTTATGTCTCTTCACCGGTAATTGCACGCAGTGGCAACCA
>JALUJE010000261.1:3044-7352 GCA_027057185.1 Helicobacteraceae bacterium
GTTTGAGGGTGGCTACTTGTTTGGCGTTAATTTTAAGGATGAAGCCAAAGTTAACAGTGTTGTTGCTCAAGCGCTTAAGGAGAAGAAACTAGGTACGTTTGATGTCATTGTCGGCAAGAGTATTTTAGAACAATACCATCTTTTCTTGGGAGATAAGCTTACTTATATTTTTACTCAGATGGAGCCGGGTGGGTTGGGTGCCACTCCAAAAATGAAACGTTTTACCGTGCAGGGAAGTTTTGAATCTGGGCTCTCGGCGTATGACAAGGCCTACAGCTACACAACATTGGAATCACTGCAAAAAGTGCTGCGTATTCCCTCCAACCAATATGATGGTATTCATATTTTTTCGCTCTCTCCGCAGCAAGATATTGAAAAGATTGCATCGGTACTGCCCGATAATGTCAGCATTAAGGGATGGTGGGAAGATAATGCCAATTTCTTTGCCGCGCTGGAAATGGAAAAAACGGCACTTTTTATTGTCCTGATGCTTATTATTCTGATCGCAGCGATTAATATTATCTCTTCATTGTTGATGACCGTCATGAACCGACGCTCAGAAATTGCACTGCTGATCTCCTTGGGGGCGTCGCAATCAGAAATTAAAAGACTCTTTTTACGTTTAGGTATTGTGATTGGTGTGAGTGGTGTGGTTGCCGGTGTGATTACCGGACTGAGCGGTTTATGGATTTTAAGCCATTTTGATATTGTTTCATTGCCAAAAGATGTGTATCCTACTACGACACTGCCATTGGATTTGAGTCTGCTGGATTTCTCTTTAATTGTTAGTGGTGCCTTTATTATTGTGTTGATTTCTTCTTGGTATCCGGCAAAAAAAGCATCCGAAGTGGATGTACTGACAGTATTGCGAAACGAGTAGCTACTGAACAGTTTCTATAAGGTGTACAGGAAGCAAAATAGCACGTTTTAAGAGTTGAAACGGTGCGACGATAATATCTTCAGCTACTGCATTGGTGACGGTTGGATTGTCAAGTTTACCCATAATACTCAAAGTGGTTGACACAGAACCGTCATCACCAAAGAGTAGGTATCCTACAATAGGAACTTTGGACAGCTTGCTCCCCAGGTCGGTTTTTAGTGCCAGCTGCATATCGATACTGTTGGTTTTAAAATTGAGTTTACCATTGCCCTGAATGCGTAACTCTTTGGAATCAATACTGATATCATGTACGGTGATATTGTTCTTGTCAAAAGTAAAGCCGGCATACGCTTCTTTGACACGGAGCCCTTTTGAACTGTATTGTGGCAGTGAAAAGGTTGTTAATGCCGGAAGCGTATTGACAAAGGCTAACATATTGTTAATAACTTTGTAATCTTTTAAAATGGTTTTTTTTACCCTTAAAACCCCTTGAAATTGTTCAGGTTTTCCAGAGATATAAAAGTAGAGTGAGCCCTTTTGATGCTCGGCAAGTGCTAGCAGACTATTCATAAATGTATCATTGAACTGATCGCCATACAGGTGAAAATTATTATCTTTGTCCAATTCGAACTGTGCCTGTCCCTGAGCATATTGCAACGTAGCATAGATGGTTTTTCCATCTTTATATAAGTGCATCTCATCTATGGGGGCACGCCGTTTTTTGGAAAGATATAAAAAACTGTCTGTGGCATTTACTATAAGATAATGATGAGAATCATTGTCATCGTGTTGAGTGTCGAGGAGTTTTTGAAATTCGGGAATATTAAATCCGACATTAGTAGCATCGATGGTAAACGTGTCGGCAATATTTACATGTAATTTGTTATTGATATCGAATTGTGTAATTCCCTGATGATAGCTGCCTTCAAAGCTATAGTCATATATAAAGCGATCATTGTCAATCAACAGGGCGTAAGGATAATGCACTCTGCCGTTAAAGCTAACTGTACCGTTGGTATCGGTACTGCGCATGCTCAGATTTCCATCGGTGATATTATAATGCTTTAGAAGTGCTGAATGCTCCGAAATATTTGATATATCGGGAATATTAATCCACCAGCCCTGTGATGACAATAGTACTGAAAGATTTAATGCGGCTGCCGTGATACGATGAGTGCCATCTACATTTTTATAGCTGATATTGAGATCTGTGTTGGCGCTGTAGAAGTCTTGTGGAAAGGTATGGATATAACTTAACTGAAACAAGCCCTGCTGCATTTGAGTCAGATATTCACCCTGAAGTTGAAAGTTGACACGGTCTTGAATATAAAACTTGCTCTTATTAATGGTGAGGCGATGATCATTGTACTGAAGTTGTAGTGGCGCCACTTTGATTTTTTGTTTATTGTACTGAAAATGTCCAAACTGTTGCGTGCTGATGCTAAGGTGATCTTGGTAGTGTAGATTGATCTTATAGGTGGCATCATCTAAAGAGAGTTGATGATAATGCAGTGTATTGAGTGAGAGTTCGATATTGGCACGGCGTCGTGACACATTAAGATCACCCGAAACATTGGCATGAACCGTCTCTTCAAAAGTTACTCCAATATCAGGAAGGCTGAGCGAAAAGTCTTCAAAGTGAAATGGAGCTTCAAAAGGATCTACATTAATATGATAATTTTCAACACGCCATTGAGATCGACTCAGTGACAGGGTCTCCTTGTTTGAATTCAGAGTATATCTAGCCTGAACCAATAGTGTTGAGGTGTCGAGTACGGCATTGTCCAGAGTGATATATTTGGGTGTAATCAAGAGATTGGCACGATTTTTTACCGGATCCAAATCCCCCTCAATCGTAGCTTCAATGATATCGTTGTAGGTAATATTTCCCTGGGAGATGTTTACATGGGTATTGTCCAGAGTTAAGGCAAGATTTTCTACATGTAAAACTTCCCCCTTAAAAAGAAAATCCCCTTCCTTGACAGAAAATGTTCCCTCAGCGGTTGTATCGAGGGTGTGGAGATTAATGGTAAGATTTAGATCGCTTTGGGTAACTCCTTGTGTTTGTTGCAATGGTAGTGCAATATGATACGTATTCAAGATTTTTAAAATAGCATCGTCAAGGGTGGTCGTGGTTATAATGTGGGCATTCAAGAAAAACTCGTTTTGAGAAAAGTCAATATCTAAATAACTTTGAGGCAGTGGGTGATGCAGGTAATTACCATTGTGGGGACGAATATGTAGAATTCCTTTGTTAAAATGCACGTCGGTATATTCTGTAACAATGGGAGCGAGCGTTGGAGAGAAGGTATAGTGCATTTTTGGAAGATGTGCTCTGGCCTCCAGTGTTGCTAGCAGTGTCTCAGGATGATGGAACTCATAAACACCCCGAAGATATTCAAGGGTATACTCAGGTGCTGTAATATTTTTAATTGCCCAGAGTGTCACCACGGGATCAAGTTCAAATTTTTCCACAATATTAAGGAGATTTTTGATGGGTTGTAGCGAGTGAATGTTGAAAGAGATCGCCTTTGTTGTTGCTGTAGCGGCAACGGCAATATGCGCATCATTGGCAATATGACATTCAAGTGCTGCATTAATGGTTTTACGGTTCATATGTAATGTCAGCGTACCGTCAATTTTAGTATCGTACCGGTGACTCTGAAGTGATTCAACAACAATTTGTAATTCGTTATCGTGAAAAAAGAGTCGGCTCAAAAGTGACCATTGAGGAGCCTGGGCAATAAGTTTTCCCTGATGATCGGCATAATAAAAAGAGCCATGCATATTATTGATATCTATTTTGGAAAGTTCAATACGTTCAAAGAGAGTCAGAAATATTTTTGTATTTTTAAGTAAGTCTTCTAGTAACGTCACATCAAAAGAGACTTCGTGTCCAGATGAATGTGTTGAAATTTCAATCTGATCGACCGTAACTAATAGTTTTTCGTTCCATTTAATGTATAATTCTTTTGCTTTTACAGATGAGAAATCGACATTCTCAATAACAACCCCATGCTGAAGGACCATAAAAAGTACTATGAACGATACCGTTAAGAAGATCATAAACCCTACGAGAGTGATATGGATCATAGAAATTATTTTATTGATAATCATGTCACTCTTTTACTACTTAAACTTAAGCATGACCTCCGCCAAGGTGCTCTATATACCGCAAGGTTCTACAAAAAAGATTATATCATATCTCGATACAAAAAAAGGGATGGACATCACCCTTATAGACGGCTATATAGCCCGTCTTATCGGTATGCCGCAGCAGGGCTGGATCTATATTGGTCAAGAACATCTGACACATGGAGACTTTCTTTATAAGTTAGTTACGGCAAAAGCAGCCATGAAAGATTTTACATTGCTTCCTGGAGAAACCACCTATTTCTTACTGAAGGACTTGGCGGAACAACTGGATC
>JALUJE010000262.1 GCA_027057185.1 Helicobacteraceae bacterium
ACATCAACAATGACCAAAATTCATGAAGTAACCTATAAACGCTTTTTGAATACAATGGAAAAACAGTTTTACAATCTGGCACAATACCTCAACAAAAACGCTACAGGCGATGATGCGAATCGGCACCATCAAGAAGTACTTTCACTATTGCTGTCTGAGACGGTTGAGAGTATCTCACTTCTTGAAAAAAAAGACAACCGTTTTCATACCATCATAACCGTACCAAAGAGCGCTCACCTACCCGATAGCACCTTCTTTACCAATGCACTACTGCAAAGTTACACCACGAAACAACGTTCCGTATTTCAGCAGGACAACAATGAGTATCTGGTTGTACCCATTGTTCAAGGAACAGAAGTACCGCTACTCTTTTTAGCTAAAATTAATGACAAACCGCTTCAGCAGATAAAAGCCATCATCAATCCTCTCAATGAATTAAGCTTTATGATTACCCTGTTGCTCATCATTCTTTTAGTCGTTGCCTATATTCGGCTCTTTTTCCTCTATCGTCAGCGTGATGACGGCATCGTAGACCCAACGTCGCAGGTCTTTAACCGACGCTACTATCATGAAGTCATGAAGAGCCTCGATGCCAATTTTTATCAAATAATTTTACTACGTATTAACGATTTTACAGCAATTAAAACCCGCTATGATAATGAGATTACCGATATCATTTTACAATCAGTTGCCAGCAGAATTCTTCGTGTTACACGGCGTCAAGATATATTTCTCCATTTTGAAGGCGCTACTTTTATTATCTTTTACAAAAGAAAAAAAGATGAAAAAGCCGATATTCTTGCAGCAAGAATCATTGAGTCTATCTCCAAACAACCCATTATTGCAGAAGGGCTCTATATCAATATTGATCTGCAGATTGTCATCAACAGACATCCCGAAGAGAAGAAAACCTTACAAGAAGCCATTGCAGAGGCACAAAAAGAGCTGCAACAGATGGAGAAAAACAGCCTAAGCAGCAATGAACAAGGTAATTTTAATTCCAGTAAAAAATCTCGTATTATTTTTGAACTTCAAGAAGCACTCAAAGAACATTATGTCACTCCTGTCTTTCAACCCATCTATGATGCCGGCACTATGGGTATTTATTCTTATGAACTTTTTGCCAGAATTGTTACACCACACAAGGAAATTGTGCGTGCCAATCATTTTATTGATCTCATTACTGATGATCCCATTGCTTTAGAACTTGATATTTTCATGTTACAGCAGACCATAACTCTCATTAAAAAGCATCACGTTATTCTGCATCTCAATATTCACGTGAACACCCTATGTCATGAAGCATTTCAAACTGCCATAGCAAGTAGCATTGAGCATTCTCCGGCACTTGCTCCTTACTTATATATTGAAATCAATGGACTCAATCACCATCATACATTTTCAAAAGAGACCATCAAAGATGCCATAGATTCTTTAAAAGCATCTCATATTAGTATTGCTCTGGATAACATTGATATTGAAGCCATGGATTTTAAAGAGATCATCTATTTTGGTCCCGATATGCTTAAGCTCGATTACATTACGGTGAACAATGACACGTATAAATTGATACAACTTTCTAAAAATATGAATATTAATGTTGTTGTTAAAACCATTCAAAGTGAAAAAGAGTTACTCTATGCACAACAAAGCGGTGCCGCGTTCGTACAGGGCTATTTTCTGGATGAACCCGACTTTACCTTAAAGGAAGACTAGTTGCAAAATAACCAAGCCATACAAGCAAAACGGCACCTGAGCCATCATGAGATTGAGGAGCATCTGAAACATGTTGAATACATTATTATGGCACAGCCTTCAGTACGGGATGATTCACCGGCATCCATCCACTTTACCATCTTTTTAAACACACCAGAGCTACTTCCTGAAGCAGTCAAAGAAGCAGTATTTGAAAAGTTCTGTTCGCAATACGGTATTGTCAATGTAATTGATCGTGTTAGTGGAATTGACGCTGTTGCATTTGCACAGACAGAACATGATACCTTCATGCCCATGCATCTGTTTAAAAAAGCCGATCGAAACATTCCCCATGTTCCCATGTATATTTTTGATTTTGAAGCCGATGCCGACCAGTTTCAAGAAGTTCGCGACAAAGGCCTAACGGGCTGGAGTTACTCCTACACATAAGGATTCAATCTCTGCAACACTTTTAGCAATATGTTGCGAAAGATTCCGATGCCCCGTAGCAGTTACCACGATATTGTCTTCAATACGGATCCCAATACCGCGATAGCGTTTTGGGACGCTCTTATCATGTTTGTCAATGTAAAGTCCCGGTTCAATCGTCAGCACCATTCCCGGCTCTAAACGCAACTCCTTGCCCTGTTCATCATTATAAGGAGCCTGATCATGTACGTCAATACCCATCCAGTGTCCCACACCGTGAGGAAAATATTTTTTATGCATCCCGTTTTTCAGTACAGTTTTAAGACGCCCTTTAATAATACCCAGCGCAATCATTCCCGCACAAAGCTTCTCTTCACACAATTTTTGCAGTTTTGAGCGTCTAATACCGGGGCGTATTGCTGCAATAACTTGCAACTGCACCTGTAATACCATCTCATAGAGTGCTTTTTGTGCCGGTGAAAATGTTCCCGATACCGGAAACGTACGAGTGATATCGCTCGCGTACATTTCATATTCACATCCGGCATCAATCAGTACCAAATCACCTTGACGCAATTTAGCATCATTGGCAATATAATGCAGTGTATTGGCATTGTTACCACCGGCTACAATGGTGCTATACGCATCACTTCTGGCACCGTTTGCCCTAAATATTTCTTCTATTTTTGCTTGCAGTTCATACTCAAACATCCCCTCTTTTGCCACCTTCATTGCCGTCTCATGTGCCACTGCGGTAATGGCAAGTGCCCGTTCTATGGTGGCAATCTCATCGTGAGACTTTATAAGACGCATTTGCTCAATAAGAGAATTTACATGTAAAAAACATTTTGGTGATACCTTCACACGCCGATCGTGATGCAGGGTTTGACACAACCCCAGAATATGATGAAAAAATTCTTTGCGATCATACAGATCAATATAGACATTTTGAACACCCCTAAGCACTGTGGAGAGTATCTTGTCCAGCGCCTCCATGGCATAAACCTTATCAACAAGAAAGCGTTTTTTTGCACCGCTCACACCGAGGCGTTTCCCTGTCCACACGGCTTTAGCTCTATCTTTTTTCTGAACGAACAGTATCTGTTTCATCCCTTTTTTGGAACGTTGCAGTAACAAGAGCGCATTATCTTCTTCAAAACCGCTAAGATAGTAAAAATTACTATTTTGTCGAAAAGGGTACTCCGTATCATTTGAGCGGATCTGATAGATTGCAGCAGGAATGAGTATGACCCCCTCGTCAATCATTTTTAGCACGCTTTTGCGCCGGTTGGCATAGTGTTTTTCATGCATTTTCATAGTACCCCTTCATACCGTTGACACTGCTGTTGCAACCAGACATTACTCTCTTGCATAATATCTAAAAGTGCTTTATTGAGTGCCATTACACCCCCTTTAGCATCGGCAGTTTTAGCAGGTAAAAGCCGTTCAAAGTGTTGAGAATCCACTACCTCGCGTCCTACATTCTTAATCAATACAAAGTCCATAGAGACCTTAACATATGACGACATGTCGGGGTTAAAATACTGCATAAACTCCAAAAGCCGTACTTCATAACGCCAGGTTGTATCGGCATTGCTCCGATAATCCAGTACACTGGCAAACATACGACCCTCTATTAGCATCTGTTTGATGAGCTGTTCAATCATACTGTTGGGGCTTTGTGCCCATAATGATTGTGTATAACGATGCTGCTCAATATTGTTTACTACATAGTAAATATACCGATCTAAAAAGGTATCGGCACTTAGAACAGGCTCAAGCTTCAATGTACTTTGGCGGCATGCAGAGTGTGGTTGTACCGCTACTTCCGGGAGTACCAGACGGTACTCATGTTTACCCGGCACTGTTTTCACTATAGAGCAGCCGCTCATGACTACAAGCACTATTATCCACAGTATATACGGCATCTTACTCTCCTGGACCTTTTTGAGGCTCTTCTTTTAAAAACAGTAAATCAGACGGGCTTCGCTGTATTTTCTCTATCAATGCTCCAAGCTTCATCATGAGACGTTCCATCTCCAGCATGGCAATATCAAACTGCTGCATTGGTTTTTGCATGGCATCTTTGACACTATAGTCACCGGCATCATTTTTACGTCGAAAACTCTCTAGTGACCTAGCCATATCATCAAAACTTTCAGCAACAGAGATAATAGAATGGCTAATAGATGCTTCTAACTGTGCCCCGGTATCAATCAGCGCCTCCACATTAGCCATCATTCCATCAATACGCCGTGTAATATTGGCACTGCTTTCTAAAATTTGTTGCACATTATCGACGGTTTTATCATCAAGCGCACGCTCCACTTGAGCCAAAACAGTTGAAGTCCGAATTAAAATTTCCGAGAGTTCCTGCTGATTTTTATCACCCAGGAGTTTTTCAGTCTGATAGAGTGTCTTTGAGAGTCGCGTTCCAATAGAATCAACCGAGTTTTCAATCCGCTCAAAGAGGGATTTGTCTGATTTGATAATGGCAATTGCGCCATTTCGTCGGGGTGTTAAAAGAGGAGAATTTTTCCCTCCCTTGCTTAAGTCAATATAACTCAATCCGGTAATCCCCTGCGACTTTAGTGTGGCGACCGTATCCACTTTAATGGGGGTACCTTCACGCAACTGTATTAGAATTTCAATCTCTTCACTGTTTTTCGGATTAATACGCATCTGTTTGACTTTACCCACACTAATGCCGCGGAACTTAACCGCCGAATTAATATTAAGCCCCGACACCGACTCAGTAAAATAGATATAATACGGGATCATCACCTCTTTTTGTGTCGGTTTGAGCATCCAGTAGAGAAATACGATGAGTGTCGTAAGCAACAGTAGTACAACACTACCCACCAACGTATAATTGACACGGTTATTCATGGCTATCTTCCTTTAAAAAAGGTCTTAATAAACAGATTGTCAGTCGCTTTAATAGTTTGTAAATCCCCTTCGGCAACTACTCTTTTTTCATCCAGTATGGCAGCACGATCCAATGTTGCCTCAATAGAATCCAAGTCGTGAGTAACCATGACAATGCTCAAATCGAAACGATCTCGAAGGCGTAAAATCAGGGCATCAAATTCTCGTGCCGAAATAGGATCAAGTCCTGACGTCGGTTCATCTAAAAATAGTAATTTGGGGTCCATAACCAACGCCCGTGCTAGACCTGCTTTCTTTTTCATGCCCCCACTAATCTCTGAAGGGTACTGCTCTTTCACACTCTGCTCCAAACCGACAATATGAATCTTATACGAAACGATCTCCGCTATCAGGGCTTCACTTATCATCGTATATTCGCGTAACGACACTGCTATATTATCATAAATATTAAGTGAAGAATAGAGCGCACCAAACTGAAACAGTACGCCCCACTGTTGGCGGAGTTCCTGCGCTTTTTGATGTCCAATATGATTGAGGTCATATCCCAATACCTTCATGGATCCACCCTGATATTTTTGTAGCAAAACCATCTCTTTCATTAGGGTTGTTTTACCACAACCACTGGGTCCGAGTAATCCGTAAATTTCACCGCGATTTACATGTAAATTTATATCCTGATGTACTATGGTCTGACCAAAGCGCGTTAAAATATTTTTGGCTTCAATGACATGTTGCATCTTAAATACCCAGACTGGTGTAAATAATGGAAAAGATAGCATCACAAATAATTACCATAAAAATTGCCTCTACAACACTTTTAGTCGTATTAATCCCAATGCTGCGTGTATCATTCTCTACCATTAATCCTCGAAAAATTCCAATAGCGGCAATAATAAATCCAAAAAAAGGACCTTTGGAGATGCCAATAAAAAAATGTTTCATTGCCACAGCTTCATTAAAACGGTCGACAAAAAGCTGGGCACTAATACCAAGCTCAATGGCGGCAACAACCATGCCTCCCAACATTGCCATGATATCGGCAAAGAAAATAATGAGCGGCATCATAACCATTAATGCAATAATACGGGGCAACACCAAAAAAAGGTAGGGATCAAACCCCATGGTCTTCATGGCATCGAGTTCTTCGGTAATTTTCATGACACCAATTTGCGCCGCAAATGCGGAACCACTGCGTCCGGCAATAACAATGGCGGCAATGAGCGGTGCCAATTCTCGCAGGACTGAAATACCCAACATATCGACAATAAAAATATTGGCACCATACATTTTCAGCTGTATCGACGATTGGTACGCCAAAACCACGCCAATAAGAAATGTCGTCAAAGCAATAATACCTAAGGCATTAATACTACTCTCTTCTATAGCATGATAAATCTCTTTAAAACGAATACTTTTGGGATGTAACAGGTAAATTAACAATGCAGAAAAAAGTTCTCCGACAAATGCCAAAAAATCTTTGAAACTCTGATATTTTTGAATAGCCATCTTGCCAACCGTAGCCACTGGACCGAGTCGATGATCGACAACACCGCTACTGTGATAATCCCGATGATATACGGCATCGATAATATTTTGATGATTGGTATTGGCATGAAATTTACATGTAGCTCCCAATGATCGGGATTTTTTATCGAAGGTATAGAGCAACAGTGCCGCAGCACTATCAAAATGCGTGAGCCTCTCAAGGTGCCACTCAAAACGTTTTGAAGGAATCGAGTGAATGAGTAACTCGGCTAACAGCGGTTCAATTGATGCAATACTTTTAACATTCATATCACCACGAACCGTAATGACAACAGTATCCCCTTGCACTTTCGCATGAAGTGACAAGGCGTTACTGCTGTATGAGAACAATTCCTAGAAATCTCGCTCTAATAATTTGTTGACTTTTAAAATCGTTAAAATACGATCCGACTGTTTTCCTACACCTTCAATAAAACTGCCCTCGTCACGAATGGTCTCTGGTGCCGGACCGATATCTTTTTTATTGAGTCGAATGGCGGAGGTTAGACGGTCAATAACAAAACCGGCCACCTCATCTTTATCTTTCATAACAATGAAACGGGTCTCTTCTGTATGTTTTCTTGGGTTCAATCCAAACTTCAGCCGTAAGTCAATAATGGGAATAACACTGCCTCGCAGATTGAAAACACCCAAAACGTACGGAGGAGTTTGAGGTACACGCGTCCACTCTATCGGCTTGATAATCTCCTGAATACTCAAAATCGGCACACTGTACTCCTCTTCACCCACTTCAAATCCAACCAATTGTACCACATCGTCAATCAATTCCATTGATGGGGACTGCTGTTCTTGTTGTTTACTAATAATTTCTTGTAATTTGTTACTCATAGTATACCCTTAAAAATTAAACTTAATATTTCGTTTGACAACGCTCATTAAATAATCCGGTGAATACGGTTTGGTAATATACTCTACCATTCCCGCCTCAACGCCCCGCATACGATCAGATTTTCCGGTACGTGATGTGACGGCAATAAGCGGTAAGTTTTTATAACGGCTGTACTTTTTAATTTCCGTCGCCAATGTGTAACCATCCATGCGCGGCATCTCTATGTCAATGAGCATCGCATCAAAATTGTGATCACCCGACTTTAATATATTGAGTGCTTCCTGCCCGTCAGCAGCCTCTATGAGTGAGATTCCCATGGAATCCAGCGCACTTTTCATAATGGTACGGTCGGTTTTTGAATCATCGACAATCATAACCTTATAATCAGATGCCGAATTTTTCTCATTACTAGTAGCAACACTGCCGCCTTCATCGCTGTTAATAGTTGATTTGATACTTTTAGACATTTGAATCAGATCGGCAACATCCACGATAAGAGTGACGCCGCCATCCCCACGGATGGTCGCACCGGCAACTCCCTCAATACCCTGCAGATACTCTCCGAGTGATTTAATAACAATCTCTTCTTGTCCTACCAGTGAATCGACAATCAAACCAATTTTACTCTCAGCAAGTCCCAGCAGTACCACATATGCATATTCACTGTCATCAAAGACACGTTCTACTTCAAAAATATCACCAATATGCACCAGAGAAAGTACCTCTTCACGCAGACGCATGACCGAGCGATTCTCTACCGTATAAATTTCATCTTTGCTAATGCGTACCGTCTCAAGCACCGAGGCTAACGGAATGGCGTAGTACTCCTCCTGCACTCCGACAAGCAGTGCTTGAATAATTGCCAGTGTCAACGGAATTTTGAGTTTAATACTAGTATATTTTCCCAGTTCACTGTCAATATCGATAATGCCGTTAAGTTTTTCAATATTGGTTTTAACCACATCCATACCGACACCACGCCCCGATACATTCGTGACTTCAGCCGCAGTAGAAAATCCCGGTCTAAAAATGAGACCAAAGGCCTCTTTCTCACCCATTTTATCGGCCTCTTTGTCGGTAATAACACCTTTATTGACCGCAATATCCTTGAGTATCTCCGGATTGAGTCCCTTTCCGTCATCTTCAATCTGAATGACAATATGGTTCCCTTCATTGTAGGCTTTGAGCGTTATCGTACCCACCTCATTTTTGCCCGCTTCCAAACGTGTCTCCAGGGGCTCAATGCCATGATCGCATGAGTTTCGGATAATATGCACCAGTGGATCGCCGATCTCCTCAACAATAGATTTGTCCAACTCCGTATCTTCACCGCTAATGACCAATTCAATTTTTTTATCGAGTTCACGAGAGAGGTCACGAATCATTCGAGGGAACTTGTTAAATACTTTGCCAATAGGCAGCATCCGCGTCTTCATCACCGCAATCTGAAGATCGGTTGTTACCAACGAAACAATTGAAACCACCTGATTGAGCTCTTCTAAAAACTCTTCTCCTTCGTAACGCTCTTCAACATCATCGTTAATTTTAATCAGACGGTTTTTACCCAGTACCAATTCTCCAATGAGATTCATCAAATGATCGAGTCGCTTCACATCAACACGAATCGTCTGTTCAACCGTTGTCGGCGCTTTTTTCACTGCCGGTGCTACTTTGGCCTCCTCTTTTTTCGGTGCTTTTTTAGAAGCATCCGATGCTTTTGGAACAACGGGAGACGGTGACGCAGGGACTTGCTCGTTATCATCCCCGCCTGAGGTTGCTTTTTTTGCTTCACGTTTGGCTTTATCGGCAGCTTTACGCTCAGCTAAAAGACGCTCAATCTCTGCTTCAACCTCATCATCACTCATATCATCATAATTCGGTTCTTCTTCATTAGCACCATCAGCCACTACTTCATCATCTAAAGCCGTCTCTTCTTGCTGATTTTCCTGAGTAATAACAATCTCAACATTGCCTTCACCGCCGGCAGCAATATCAAGTCGTTTCACACACTCTGAAACGTCAATACCACCATCACTACTGGTATCACGAATGGTGTGTAAGAGACTTTTCATTAAATCAATCGACTCAAGCACAACATCCATAATATCCGGAGTAATGACCAGTTCACCGTGACGTGCTTTATTGAGTACATCTTCCATATGATGGGTCAGATGCGTGAGGACATCGAAATTCAGAAACGAACTGGCACCCTTGACGGTATGTGCAACTCTAAAAATTCGATTGAGCAACTCTAAATCTTCCGGGGTTGACTCCAGCTCTACCAAGTCCTGATCAAGCTGTTCAATCAACTCAAAGGACTCTACTAAAAAATCTTGTAATATCTCTTGAAATTCATCCATATTTCACTCCTCTCTTACACATGATCGCGTACAACACGCGCCACTTCATCATAAAACGAACTTGCATCAAACTTCACCAAGTATGCTTCACCTCCGGCATCTTTACCTCGTGCTTCACTAAAGTGATCACTAATAGAAGAGTTAAAGACAATGGGAACGCTGCTAAACCGTTTGTCTGCCTTAACATTGGCAGCAAAATGAAAACCATCCATCAGCGGCATTTCGACATCTGAAACAATCAGCCGTAAATGAGAACCAAGACGCTCATTATACATGTCATACAGTTCCTCAAGCTTGGCAAGCCCCTCTTGACCATCACTAGCTTCTACCACTTGAAAACCCATTTTTTCTAAAGCATCTTTGACAATTTTCCGTGCCGTTGAACTGTCATCCAAAAGCAATACCAGACCGCTAAAATCATATTCGTCTTTGGGTACGTCACCCGAATTGGGCTGATAGAGTCCCAGATCCTGTACTACCGACTCCAAGTCCAAAATCAGCAATACCGAGTCATCTTCAATACGTGTCACTCCGGTAATCTTACTCTGATCCAGGGCATCACCGCCAATGCGTCCGGCAAACGATGCGGGTTCAATATCTTTCCAGTTAATACGTCGAATCCGCTTAGCATCATGTACCACAAAACCAATGAGTACATTATTGAATTCGGTAATAATCACCCGAGCATTTCTTACCGCTTCTTCGGGTTCATCCACGCCCATCCATTTTGCAAGGTTGACCACTGGAATCACAACTCCGCGCAGATCAAATATTCCTTCGATAAATTCAGGGACACCGGGTAACTCCGTCAACTTTGGAACACGAATAATCTCCCGTACTTTAGAGACATTGATACCGTAAATTCCTTCATACACCTCATCGCCATCCCGCTTTAAAATGCGAAAGTCGACCAACTCCATCTCATTGGTACCGACTTTGAGAACATCATCATGAGCTTTCATATACGCTCCTTACTTAAAAATAACCTCTTGTAACAGTTCTTGTTTGTTTTCGCATTGTACAATAAAGTATCTTTGATTGCAAGCAAAAGCAGCGAGGTTAGTATAATGAAAAGTCTCGTATTCAAAGGTCGTGTTTTGATGAAAATGTCCCTCAATAATGTAATCGCCATCATATTCTTCAAATAGCGCTTTAGAGACACTGTTTTTTTCTTTAAAGTTCGGAATTTTTCGGCAGTTGTCCTTAGTTGCCAAATAATCGTCCAGTCGTTTGATAATGGCATGATCACTTAGCATGTCAACAGTATTGAGAAGTCGCAGAACCAGTGAAGAACGAATAAGATAGAGATAAAGACGATAACTCCAAGTACCACGATAGTCGCCGTGAGAGAGCAGTATTTTTTTATGGTTATAGTAGCACAGAAACGGTTGTTGCGCTACAGGAATGACGCGAATATTGGGAAAGATGTCATGAAGCTGAAAATCATGATTGCCCTCAAGATAAAGAATATCCATCTGCTTTCCAAGACGGTTGATAGAGGCAATGACCTCATGATTGCGTTGCTGTGTTATGGGAACATAGCCAAAGAGAAGGTCGAAAATATCTCCCATCAATATGAGTTGCGGCGTGACAATATCACCCGACTCCAGTGCTTTTAAAAAATCGGAAAATTCAGGATGATTATCGCTATAATGCGCATCGGCAACGAGAATTGCACCTACTTTAAGTTCGTAACCATTACGGGACATACGCAATCGTAGGCAAAGCTAACGCCTCATCCAGACCCATCATCAAATTTGCATTGGCAACAGCTTGAGATGATGAACCTCGTAAAATATTGTCTACACTACTGTTGACATAGAGTTTGTTACCTTTGCGCTGAGCGTAAACATCACAAAAGTTGGTTCCGGCGCAGGATTTGATATTGACAGGTGCATCAAAAATTCGGACAAACGGCTCGTCTTTGTAGTATGCTTTGAGCACGTCAATCGGGTCAATTTCTTGCTTTAGAAGCATATAGGCATCAATCAACTCCCCACGAGTTGCCGGAATGAGATGGGGCACAAAGTTAACATCAAACGTAATACCACTTTGTAAACGCAGCTTCTCTTTAATCTCCGGTTCATGTCGGTGCGACAATACTTTGTAAGCAAAAATATTTTCATTAATACCAATAAAGTGTGTTGTCGGTGAACATGTTTTACCCGCACCGCTAACACCGCTTTTGGCATCGATAAAGAGAGGAAATTGCTCATCAATGAACGGTAAGAATGGTACAAGTCCCAAAATCACGGCAGTAGGATAACACCCCGGATTGGCCACCAATGACGCCGTTTTAATAGTATCACGATACAGCTCGGGAAGTCCATACACGGCATAATCCAAATGCTTGGCATCCTCATGAGGACAGTAATACTGTTCGTAAGTCTCCCGTTCGAGCCGGTAGTCTGCCGAAAGATCCACCACTTTAATACCAAGAGGCAACAGCGCTTTGACAAAGCCCATGGAAGCCTGATGCGGCAGTGCCAAAAATACCAGATCACAACACGCGGCTATTTGTGAAATATCTGCTTTTTCAACATGACAGGTCAAAACATCTTTCAGTGCCGGATGCAAGGTATCTAGCATCACACCCCCCTCACTTGTTGCCACGTAAGTAATAGTAAAAACGGGGTGGTTAATGAGGATTTTAAGAAGTTCAAGCCCTGTGTAGCCGCTCGCGCCAATAACGGCAACTGAAATGGATTTATTCATGACACTCAAATACAATTTCTTGATATTTGACTTCCAGAATTTCAAACTCTTTCACACCACCGGGAAGCTGTGCTTTAAAGTCATCGCCCTCTTCCTTGCCCAGCAATTGCTTGGCTAAAGGAGAGTGAAAGGAGATCAGCCCGTAATCCGGATTGCTTTCACAGCCACCGACAATCGTGTACGTCACCTCTTCATCTGTCTCGAGATCACACAAGACTACGGTAGAACCAAAACTAATGCGCGAATGCTCCAACACCGAGGGATCAACAATTTGTGCCCGTCCTATCAGATCCGTTAAATCATTGAGACGATCATCAATTTTTCCCTGCTGCTCTTTGGCAGCATGGTATTCCGCATTTTCTTTCAAATCACCCAGCTCAGCCGCCTCTTCTATTGCTTTGACAACTGCAGGACGCTCTACCGTTTTTAAGTGATTGAGTTCGCTCGATAATTTTTCATAACCAAACGTGGTCATCGGTTCTGCTTGCACAATAACCTCCATATCGTATTTATTATGGGAGATTATAGCTTAAATTATGAAAAAAACCGCTTTGCAAGATTCATAACGTCATCCATAGAATCCATGGAAACTAAGGTTCCCTCCGGGCTGCTGCTATCGACTAGATTGGGTAATACCTGAGTAATCGTATCAATGGCAGCATCAGAATCAATACCCAGACTTGATGCAAAACTACTAAGTTTTTCACTACCAAAAAGGGCACTCACCTGTTCCGCTGAAATAGGTAGATTTTCACCGCTTCCTAACCATGATGCAGCAATATCACCCAACCCTGATGCACCTCCCATACTCTCTAGCAGTGATTCCAAGTTCAAGCTATCACCCTCACCGATAAGTTGTGACAAAGCACCCATCACATCACTACCGCCCTCTACACTGTTTCCTTTAAGAAAATCACTTGCCATTCCCATTAAATCCATAGCACGCTCCTTGTTAATTTTTTTTATTATATCATTTTATATGAATACAATGAAAATAAATATTATAATTTACATGTAATATTGACACAAGGAGTTTCTCATGTCTTCATCTGCCTGGTTAAGCAAAACATTACATAACGGTGATATTATCTGTCAAGCCTGCGCCCATGTCTGCAAGCTTGAAGAAGGAGAGTACGGTATCTGTGGAGTACGACGTGTTGAAGGAGGTGAACTAAAACTCCTGGTTTACGGTCTGGCTGCTGCACTCAATATTGATCCCGTAGAGAAAAAACCCATGTTTCATTTTCTTCCAGATACGTCTGTGTTGTCATTTGGAACGGTAGGCTGTAATTTTAAGTGTCAATTTTGTCAAAACTACACTATTTCGCAATACCCTCAGGAGCATCAGCATCATATTATCGGTCAGGAATTACCCCCGGAACGCATGGTAGCACTGGCTCTTGAGAATGGTTGTAGTTCCATCGCCTACACCTATAACGAACCCATAGTTTTTTTTGAATATACCTACGATACGGCAAAACTAGCACATGCGCAGGGGCTAAAAAACATCTATGTTACCAGTGGCTACGAAACACGAAAGGCTCTGGATCTACTTGCTCCTTATCTCGACGGGATGAATATTGACATTAAGTCATTTTCTGATACTTTTTACCAGGAAACCTGCGGTGCACGGCTAAAACCGGTTCTTGAAGCAGTAAAATATGCCCATGAAAAAGGAATCTGGATTGAGATTACGACTCTGCTAATTTCAGGAAAAAATGACTCGGATGAGGAGACACGAAGCATTGCCCGTTTTATTGCCGATCTCGATGCTTCCATCCCATGGCACCTTTCAGCATTTCACCCTACTTACAAAATGCTCGATATACCTCGAACACCGGCTCAAACATTACGGCGTGCCTATAAAATTGGTCAAGAAGAGGGCTTAAAATATCTCTATGTCGGCAATATTGATGATGAAGATTATGAATCGACCTACTGCCCACAGTGCCATGACAAAGTAATTGAGCGCCATGGAAATATCGGACAGTTTGTCACCAATAGACTCGATAAAAAAGGAACCTGTCCCAACTGTTCCTACCTGCTTGAGGGGGTATGGTGCTAATAGATGAGCGGTACAAATACAAAACCATGCAATACCCGTTGGTCAAAAGCATCGTTCGATTTTTTATATACCACGGTGAGGGTATTCCCAACAGGAATCACCATAATACCCCCAATGCGAAGCTGTGCAACCAGCTCTAAGGGCAATTCTGACGCTGCAGCCGAGACAAGAATTTTGTCAAATTGTCGTTGTGGCATTCCCAGTACATCGGAGGCTTTATGAAAGGTAACATTATCGAAATGATATTTAGCAACATTGGACTGAGCGAGTGCCAATAGCGGTTCAAGACGCTCTATAGCCGTAACTGATCCTGAGGAAACTGTCTGCGCCAGCAATGCCGTTGTCCATCCCGATCCACAGCCGATGTCAAGTACGTCGTCGTCTTCGTGAAGTTCCAGAAGCTCTAGCATTAAAGCCACCGTAGAGGGCTGTGAAATGGTCTGTCCGCTACCAATAGCCAGCGGATAATCATCATACGCATTATCCAAAAACTCCGGTGGTACAAAATCTTTACGGTCGATCCGGGAAAAACTCTCTATAAGCAACGGCGAGTGAAGCCGTTCGTGTTCTTGTAAATAATGGCACAACTCTTGGGCATTTGTCATGGCATACTCTTTAGGCATATTATACCGTTTTATATTGTCGCAACAGCTGTTGAATTGCCTCGGAACTCATTGCCAAACCAAATGCAGCCGTCACTCCCATAAAACTCCCTTTTTCTTTGGTTCGCGCCGTCTCGGCACTAAAAATACAACGATAATTACGATCAAATTTTCGGCGCTTAAGCTCTCGACGGATTTTTGAAGCAAAAGGATCCCCCTGACTTCGCCAGATGGAATCAACCCGTACCTGTGTCGGATCAAGTTTTTTTGCCGAACCTGTTGCAGAAATAAGTTTTTTGTAACAACGTGGTGCCAATGCCAGCTTGGCATGAATATCGTCAATAGCATCCAAAACCAAATCATAGGGCTCAAAGTCAAACTGCTCAATCCACGCAGCATCAACTTTCTGATTGAGCGTCGTAACTTCAGGATAGTGTTGCTTCAACGCATCTACCTTGATCTCATTGACATGCAGTTCTGACCAGAGCTGACGATTCATATTGCTTTCATCATAGGTATCAAAATCAACAATAGTGATATCGGTAATACCGGTTCGGTACAGACATTCCAACGCCATACTGCCTACACCGCCCACACCCAGAAGCAGAATCTTAGCCTGCTGGAGCCTGGCATGATCGACTCCAAAAAGTTGACGGGTTCGCTCATGTCTCACAGCCAATTATCCAATTCCGACAGGCTCTCATATGCACTCATATCCACCTGAATAGGTGACATGGAAACCTTTTTTTGCTCAATGGCTTCAAAATCACATAAGCCGTTCTGTCCTTCTCGGGTGCGAAATTCCAGAGGGTGCAGTCCAAGCCAGTAATATTCCAGTCCTCTGGGGTTGCGGTGCAAGTGGGCATCATTACCATAAAGCCGATACCCTGCGTAGGTAGTCATGATCTCTGCCGTGGCAACACCATAAGGAATGTTGACATTTAAAAATTGACGTGGCGGTAGTGGAAATCCCTCGCTAAAAATATGTTGTACCAACGTACGCACCGTGTTCCCTGCCAATTCAAAATCCGGTATGGGCTGGGTGTAGTCCATAACTTGAGAAACGGCTATAGAAGGCACACCGTGAATCACTCCTTCCATAGCTGCGGCAGCCGTTCCGGAGTAGGTAATGTCCTCTCCCATATTGGAGCCGTGATTAATTCCGCTAATAATTAAATCGGGGCGATTGTTCTCAAAAAGTGAATGTAATGCCAGATAAATACAGTCACTCGGCGTACCGTCATCAAGCTTGTAAAAGTCATCATCGACACTCACAAAACTCAAAGGGTGGTGCAGGGTCAACGAATGGCCACAAGCCGATTTTTCGGTAGATGGTGCTACCACCGTAACATGGGCTAAATCCTGCAATACCTCAACCAGTTTCAATAGTCCTGAAGATTCATAGCCGTCATCATTGCTAATCAATATATGTTTCACACAAACTCCTCTAGTGTTGCGGTACAAAAATAAAACGATTCCTACCCTGAGTATCATCATGCTCATAAGCTAAAATCATATTATGCGATTTCAAAATGGCATCTACGAGATATAATCCTAAACCAAAACTGCTCTTTGCGGGCTGATCTTTCGTAAAAGGTTCCACATAAAAAGTGAGCGGATGACTCAGCATATTGCCTTTGTTTTCAAATACGATCTCTCTATTTTTCGTATAGACTTTGACGCTATGGTCAGGCGAATATTTTAGACCGTTATCAATCATATTTTTGATGGCGGTTGAAAACAGACGGTAATCGGTAATAATTTTATAGTTGGCATCGACATCAACGCTCACATTATCAGGATCAATCATTGCCATATCAATGCCCCCGTCAATCAGATCAATCAGGCGATACTCGGTCTTTTGTAAATGGGCAAAGCCCGATGTTACCTCTTCAATCAGTGCAAATTCATTAATAAGATTTTCAAGGCGTTCAAAAATTTTGTTATATCGTTCCCGCTGTTTCGGAACTTCAAGCATCTGTGTAACAATACGTCCCTTGGCAATCGGAGTTTTCAACTCATGCATAATATTGCGTAAAAAGAGGGTTCGTGACTCCATGAGTGCATTAATTTGACACTGTGCATGATCAAGTTCATTGGAGATCAATGCGATTTCGTCATCTCCTTTGACCTTAAATGACACCGTCATGTCTCCTGCACCGAAACGGGCAATTTTTTTACGCAATTCCCGTAGAGGACGAAGCCGATACAAAATCAACAAAAACGCAAAAATAATAATACCGATGGTCGTGGCATAGCGGGTTAAAAGCTTCCATGGGGAATAGGGATGGTTCTCTTTATCCAACAGCATGACTGAGTAGCGCGGTGACTCTATATAAAAGTAGATCTGCTCGTTATACTCTAACATAGAGGCACGCATATCTTGAATGAATTTTTGGCGGTAAATATACATTTTATCGTAAAATAGTGCTTCATTGACGGCACGAAAGCCTTCACGCTTGAGTACTTTTGCCTGCTGTAAAATTGTTCGCACCGTATCTTTATCGGGGATATTGTAGAGTTGTGAAATGGCGAGATTGGCTTCGAGTATGGTTCGAGAACTCTGGGTCTGCGTATGCTGGCGAAAAATATTCATAATCACCGTATACTTTTTAAAGATGTTTTCCGTATGCTTCTCTTTGTTGATGCCGTACATTTTGTAAAAGGTGTAACTCAAACTTCCGACACTCACAAAAAGCGCAAAAAGTACCGTTAAAAGTACCGCATTTTTTCTCAAATGACTGCTACTTTAACAGTTTGTATCCGATGCCTCGGATGGATTCAATCAGCGATTTATCGCCCAGTTTGTTACGAATGCGTCCCACCATTACATCAATGCTCTTATTAGAAGAGTCTTCATTAATAGCGCTGACATTGTGAATAAGATCTTCACGCGAAACCACCATACCGTGCTTTTTAATCATATAGGCTAAAATACCGTACTCTGCATTGGTAAGATCCAGGGCACGTCCTTTGTGACTAATCTGCATGGCAGATTCATTAAGTTTAAAGTCGGTATGTTCTTCTGCTTCAGTATCACTCAATGCTTCATACCGACGCAGTACAGAGTGGATACGTGCCTCAAGCTCTCTTGGATCATACGGTTTGGGCAAATAATCATCAGCACCCAGTTCCAGTGCATGGACTTTATCGGTCACATCAGAGCGCGCCGAGGAGATAATAATGGGAATATTCTGACGCTGACGAATGGCTTCACACACTTCAAGTCCGTCCATTCCCGGAAGCGTCAGATCTAAAATCACCAGATCAAACTGTTCTAACTTCAGGATACTTAGCGCTTTAAACGGATCATCTTCGGTTATCACCTCAAAGTCAAACTGTTCCAAATACTCTGTTAGGATCTCGGCAAGCTCAAGATCATCTTCAATCATCAATATCTTTATCATGAGCAAATTGTAACCTATTTAGCCTAATTAAAAGGTAATGCACCCATCAAAATATTACACATTCAACTGCTCTAAAAGTTTTTGAAAGTTTTTAATATGAATCTTTTTTCGTGATATATCGATAATACCATCATGCTTAAGACGCTGCAAACTCCGGTTAAGCACCTTTCGTACGGTACCTATCATAGAAGCAAGATCTTCATGATTCAGATTATCAATGACTTTCAATCGGGATTTTCCATCAATAACTTCGGTAAATCGGGCAAAAAGTTGCAACACTCTTTGATACACATCATAAAACGACAAACTCACTGCCAATGCTTCCATCGATTTCAATTGCTGTGCCAGATACGTGTAAAAATATTGTCGGAACCGGGCATCTTCTAAAATCATCGCCTCCACATCACGTAAAGGCACTTGAATAATATGGGCATCTTCCAGCACTTCGGAGAGGTAGTCATTGGGCTGTTTATCGAGCAGGGAAACAACATCGAACATATCACCATATGCAAGTAGATAGAGAATCTGCTCTTTTGCACTCGTCAGATCAATTTGATAAATTTTAATTTTACCGCTCATAATAAAATAGAAATAGTCTGAAGTATTGGCATATGAGAGCGGGTCATCTCCTTTTTTAAAATAGAGATCTTTTCTGTTGGCAACCACCAGTGCAGAGTCTTCAATCTGCTTAAGAATCAACTGTTGCGAGCCATTAACATTGTCTGTTTGAGAATCCATAACGTCCATATTACGCTAAAGTAACTTAAAAATTACATGTAAATTATGCCAGCAGTGTGGCGATCCATTTCGTATTGGGCTGAACATCCAGCGCAATTTTTACCATAATCGTCAACGGAATGGAAAGTAACATGCCAATAGGACCGAGTAACCATCCCCAAAAAATAAGCGATAAAAAGACCACCAATGTTGAAAGCCCCAGCCCTTTTCCCATGATTTTTGGTTCAATGATGGAGCCAAATACAATATTAATAACGACATAACCAATCGCAATTAATGCCGCCGTCCCCACACCAAACTGCACCACCGCCAGCAGCACTGCAGGAATTGCAGCAATAATAGAGCCGATATTGGGAATAAAATTGAGCAAGAATGCAACCAGACCCCAAAGAATGTAGTAATCCACGCCCACCAGCATAAGCATCAGCGAAACAATAATCCCGGTTACCATTGAAATAGCCGTTTTCAAAAGCATGTAGTGTTTGATTTTATCAGCAATCTCTTGCATGTGCTGCATACTCTCACGATCGGTAATTCGAAATTTATCCTGAAAATGTGACATCTCCAGTAACATAAAAATCACCATAAGAATGATCATAAAGCTGTTGGTAATAATAGAACCAAAATTTTTCAAAGTGCCGGCAATATATTTCATTGTAGTTTTCGGATCAAACGCCTTAAAAAGTTCCTCATTGGGCAGGTCAATACCAAACCCCTCCAAAAAAAGAATCATCTCGTTCATACTTTGTGAGAGTTTGGCTTCATAGATGGGCAGATTGTTGTTAAAATCCTGCACTGAATTACCAACTAAAACCGTCACCATACCCAACAATCCAATAAACACCAGCATTACGACAACAATAGAGAAGGCATCAGGCAGACCGCGGTTTTTAAGCCATTCAAACAGCGGTGCCAAAATAATGGCAAGAAAGACCGAAAGCAAAAACGGCACAATAATAACGGCTGCAAGTTTAACACCCGCAAGCACAATAACGACCGATGCCATAACAATAAACATATAGCCGACACTTTTTTTACTATTGGTCATCACTACTCCTGAACCTGCTTTTGATTGGTCATGCTTTGTAAATAATTAGAAATATTCACCAATGCAAATGTTACTAAAAAAATCATTAATCCGGGGAAAAAGCTCACCCACCATGCAATGTCCATAACCTCTTTGCCCCCGCTTAAAATACTGCCCCAGCTCATCTGCGGTGCGACAATACCAAGCCCCAGGAAACTCAGACCCGATTCTGAAAGTATGGCACCACCGACACCAAACGTAAAACTAACAAAAAAAATCGGAGCCAGTAACGGCGCATAATATTTTAGGAGAATTTTATAGGTCGGAACCTGCGCTATGCGTAAAAT
>JALUJE010000263.1 GCA_027057185.1 Helicobacteraceae bacterium
CTTTTGGATCGTGTTGCTGCGGCGATTCTGATTATTATATTTTCGCCGTTTTTGGTTATAACAGCTATTGCTATATGGAAAAGTATGGGCAGTCCTGTTTTTTTTATCCAACCCCGTCCCGGATATCTGGGGAAAGTTTTTAATATCATAAAATTCAGAACAATGGATGGACGAACTGATGATAATGGGAATCTGCTGACGGATAAAGATAGGCTTCACGGGGTTGGCAAAATAGTTCGATCATGGAGTCTTGATGAGTTGCCTCAGCTTTTCAATGTTTTGAAAGGTGATATGAGTTTTGTCGGTCCGCGACCGTTGCTGGAAGAATATTTACCTCTTTACAGCGATAGACAGAAAAAACGCCACAATGTAAAACCTGGCATTACAGGCTGGGCACAGGTTCATGGGCGCAATACCATAAGCTGGGAGGAGAAATTTGAGTATGATGTGTGGTATGTTGAACATCAATCTTTTTTGCTTGATATGAAAATTTTGTGGATGACTCTAGTGAAAGTACTTAAACGTGAAGGAATCTCGCAGGAGGGACATCAGACAATGGAAAAATTTACCGGCAATGAATAAAATAATTGCTGTTTACGGTGCAGGCGGGCATGGTAAAGTTGTAGCAGATATAGCAGTATCAGAGGGTTATGATAAGGTTATATTTATTGATGATGGAGAAAATGAGCATCTCTCCTTCAATAGCTTTGTAGAATTATATAGCAAAAATATACCTATTGCTTTGGGAATTGGAGAAAATAGAATAAGAGAAAAAGTTTATTTTCGGCTGATTGAGAATGAATACAAAATCGCAACATTGATACATCCCAGTGCGATCATTTCCGATACAGTTTCGGTGAAGGAAGGAACTGTCGTAATGGCGGGTGCGATTATAAATACGGGAGCAGTAGTCGGTTTTGGCGGCATTGTCAACAGTGGAGCTGTAGTTGAGCATGAGTGTCAATTGGATGATTTCGTTCATATTTCTCCAAACGTTGCGCTTGGAGGAAATGTATGCGTAGGAAAGTTGACGCATGTAGGAATAGGCAGTAGTATTATTCAAAATATACATATAGAAAATAATTGTATTATTGGTGCAGGATCGGTTGTTTTGAACAAGATTGAAGCAAATTCGGTAGCGGTTGGGGTTCCTGCTAAAGTTATAAAGAAAAAAGATGGATAAAAAAATTTTTCTTTCGCCTCCACATATGGGTGAGAATGAGCTTGAGTATATTAAAGAGGTCTTCACCAGCAACTATATTGCTCCATTGGGGGCATTCGTTGATCGATTCGAAGAAATGATTTGTAATTTCACAGGTGTATCATATGCTGCAGCTTTGACGTCCGGTACAGCGGCAATTCATCTGTCTCTGCGACTTGCGGGAGTAAGGGGAGGGGATAAGGTTCTCGCTTCGACATTTACATTCATAGGTTCTGTAGCGCCTATACTATATCAGAATGCCGAACCTGTATTCGTCGATAGTGACGAAAGTTGGAATGCCGATCCGAGGCTTATAGAGGAGGCGATCGGAAAGGAGCATCCCAAAGCTTTTATATTGACTCACCTATACGGTCAAAGTGCCAAAGTAGATGAGATTAGTGAAATCTGTAAAAAGAATGATGTAGTACTGATTGAAGACGCGGCTGAAAGCCTCGGTGCAACTCTGAAAGGGCGTCAAACCGGAACTTTTGGAGATTTCGGTATATACTCCTTTAACGGAAACAAGATAATAACCACAAGCGGTGGGGGAATGCTGATTTCAAATAATGAAGAGGCAATAAAGAAGGCAAGGAAACTGGCAACTCAGGCAAGGGAACCTGAGCTCTGGTATGAGCATGAAGAATTGGGGTATAACTATCGAATGAGCAACGTCCTGGCTGCGATCGGGGTGGGGCAGATGGAAATTTTGAAAGAGCGTATAAAAAAGAAACGACAGATTTTTGAGTGGTATAAGGAGGCACTTAGTGATGTAGAAGGAATACGATGGATGCCTGAGATTCCTGATAGCCGAGGCAATCGCTGGCTAACAACATTGACACTGAATGGTATAGATCCGCTTAAAGTTGTTGCCGCTCTGGATAAGGAGGGCATAGAGGCGAGACTGCTATGGAAACCAATGCA
>JALUJE010000264.1 GCA_027057185.1 Helicobacteraceae bacterium
TTTTTAAAGAGCTTCTGTATCTCCTGTTTCAATTGCTCGAGATCGTGCCGATCCAACGACTCTTTGACCAACAGTTCTAGTTCAATTTCTCGCATATTTCCATAAATTTGTGCCACCGCTTTGTTAATATGTATCTCTTTGCCTTCAATAACAAAACAGTGCTCTTTTAACACCTGGGTCATCTGATGTTTTTGCAGCATTTTGTCATATGAAAAATAGAGTGGTACACTAATCGCCAATAACAAAACACCAATAAACATAACACTTTTTTTACTCTTTACCACATTGGAAAATCCTAAAAGCTGAAACGTTACTACAGCAGCAATGGTAATACCGACTAAATTGGTAAAAAAGAGTAAAAAAGCACCGGTAAACATTGTCATATTTCCTTGCCCCAAACCGATACCCGCTGTAGCAAGAGGCGGTACCAAAGCCACGGCAATAGCAACACCTGCGAGACTTTGTATAATCTCTTTGAATGATTTTGAATATGCCGCTGCTACACCCGAAATGACTGCCACACTCAGATCTAGTAGTGTCGGATCAATACGGGCTTTCATTTCCGCAGTAAGCTCTGAATAGGGAATGAGCATACCCAGCAGTGATGATGCTCCGATTGCCAGAGCAATTCCCACGGTAATCTTGAGTAATGAGTGTTGTATCATATCGGATTCGGCCCGCAAAAGTCCCATGGAGAGCGACACAATCGGTGTCATGAGCGGCGCAATGAGCATGGCTCCAATAATCACTGCCGCACTGGAGGCAAATAGCCCGATACTGGCTAAAAGCGTACTCAAAATCATAAGATAGAGATAACTCTGATTGATTCTGGCATCCGTACGCAACATCTGAAACAGATCACGAAACCGTTCTTCAGAAGCATAGGTAAAAAAAGGAATCTTTTTACCAACATATTTTTTTGTTTCATTTTTATCAGGCAAATTATCAATTTTTACCGTCTCTTTGCTACTGTTTTTTTTCTCGTTATGGCGCCAGAACTCTTCACTGGCATTAAAAAGAAGTGCATCGGGAATAATTTTACATGTAATCGGTAGCTCAATACTCTTGCCATTGTCAAAATAGATTCGCGTACTACGGCTCGATTGAATCTGTAAACTTTTAGTTTTGACATATCCGATGGCATGCGGCAATGTTTTTTCTTTTTTGGCACTGTAAAAAATTGAGGTTAACAGCCGTATATACTCCATAATGGAAAAGGGAGAAATAATGACGGCGGTAATCTCTCCATCACGTACCGACTGATCAAAATCAAAAATACGTGAAAGCAGCCCACTGCGGGTATGATTTAAAATTACCACACCGCTTCCTGCCGTGGTAATGTTTCTACCGTTTTCGGTGACAATGTCAAACTCCTGCAACTCAATGGTAAAAAATTCTTTCACCGCATAAACCACACTCTCCCAAAACGAATGCCGGGTGCGTATAGCCGCACGTCCAATAAGTGGTGCCCTTCCAACAATACCTTGTGAATAGATAAACTCCCCATTAATCTCAACCGCATCAATAGCGACACTCTCATCACGGAGTGCCAGCTCAATATTTTCGGTAATGTCACTACTACAGTAGAGATTCTTGATGAGTACTTTTTGTGAAGGCATCGGAACAATTCCAACCGAAAAACCGTGACGGTAGGCTACTGCCAACAGTTCACTAATATTTTCTGAAGCGACACTCAGCACAATATGGTTAATATCACTCGCCAGAGTTGCCACATGTTCAAGAAAATAGTTGACATGAACGGAACGAATACGCGTATGAAATGGATTTTCTTCAATGGTCTGCGTCATGCTTCGAGAGTTATCGTCAAAAATAAAATAGGCATGTTTTTTATACTGCATCAATAAACCTTTTATCTGTTTTGGCACCAACGTGCCGACCACTTAGTGTAAAAAGTGGCGAACTCCTGAAAAATAGAGTGCCATGCCATGTTCATTAGCAGCCTCAATCACGTCATCATCACGAATAGAACCGCCCGGTTCAATGACGGTTGTCACGCCGGCCTTCGCCGCAGCATCAATAGAATCACGAAACTGACTAACGGCTTCGGATGCCAAAGCCGAACCGCTAACATCCAGTCCCTTCT
>JALUJE010000265.1 GCA_027057185.1 Helicobacteraceae bacterium
CATATGGTTTTTATAAAAAAGTAGCTACAATGTTTTTATGCTTGATAATTATAATAAGATGTTCTTATTATATTACTGCATCGAAGTTGAGTCATGTCAAAGCGAGGGGTTGCTTTGAGTGTGGCTTTTAGTTGTTTGATTAGGAGAGAAATATGAGTCACAGTGTGAGCAAACTTTCTACTTTACTTCTGGGTTCTGCCATTGCCGCGACGACGGTATGGGGTTCTGGTGCTTTGGAAAAAGTGATGAAAGAGCGGGGACTGACAGAAAAGGATGTGATACGCGCAGCTAAGACGTATAAGCCGACAGGTGGGCGTGATGAGTATGTCGTATTTAGTTCAGGAGGTCAGTCGGGTCAGGTTATCGTCTACGGTGTGCCGTCGATGCGAATTTTAAAGTATATTGCCGTCTTTACGCCAGAGCCGTGGCAGGGATACGGATATGATGAAGACAGCCTTGCTGTGTTGCGTCAGGGAAATATTCGCGGCCGTGAAATTAACTGGGGTGATACCCATCACCCGGCAATTTCCGAAACTGATGCAAAATATGACGGTAAATGGTTGGCAATTAACGACAAAGCCAATCCACGTGTTGCTATTATAGATTTGGAAGACTTTGAAACGAAACAGATTGTGGTCAATCCGGTGTTTAAATCAGAGCATGGTGGCGCCTTCTTTACACCAAACTCTGAATATATTATTGAAGCATGTCAGTATGCTGCACCGTTTGACAATAACTATCATCCTATAGAAGAGTATAAAGAGAGTTACCGTGGTGGGGCGACGTTGTGGAAATTTGATCATGACAAGGGTCGCATTATAGAAAAAGACTCGTTTACGATTGAAATGCCTCCGTATATGCAGGATTTGAGTGATGCCGGTAAAAATGCGTCGTACGGTTGGGCGTTTACCAATTCATTCAATACTGAAATGTATACCGGTGGTATTGAGGTAGGCATGCCACCGAATGAAGCCGGCATGTCACGTAACGATACGGACTTTTTACATGTATATAACTGGAAAAAACTGGCGAAAGTTGCTGAAGATAAGAAAAATGTCAAAATCATTAACGGTCACCGGGTGGTACCGATTGAAGTTGCGGTTAAAAACAATGCACTTTTCTTAATTCCTGAGCCTAAATCACCTCATGGTGTTGATGTTTCCCCTGATGGTAAATATATTACGGTATGTGGTAAACTCGATACGCATGCGTCGGTCTACAGTTGGGATAAGATTCAAAAATTGATTAAAAACAAGGAGTACAGTGGTAAAGACCCTTACGGTATTCCTATTTTAGATATGAAAAAAGCGTTGCACGGACAAGTGGAGTTGGGTTTGGGGCCATTGCACAATCAATATTCTCCAGTGGACGGTGAAATTTATACATCTCTCTATGTAGATTCCCAGGTGGTCAAATGGAACTATAAAACTTTAAAGGTACTGGATAAGGTCAATGTTCACTACAATATTGGTCACCTTTGTGGTATGGAAGGAAAAACGGCTGATCCTCAGGGCGATTATATTATTGCTTTAAACAAACTGGCAATTGATCGTTTTCAGCCGGTAGGGCCGTTGCATCCGCAAAATCACCAGCTCATAGATATTCGCGGTAAGAAGATGGATCTTCTGGTAGATATGCCTTTACCATTGGGAGAGCCGCATCAGGCGGTTGCTATTCGAGCGAGTAAACTGCATCCGAAAGTACGCTATAAAATGGGTACAAATACCCGAACGGGTAAAATTCATGAGGGTAAAACACTCGCCGGTCAGGAGCGCATTGAGCGTAATGGCAATAAGGTGAGGGTGTATGCGACCATGGTGCGTTCTCATATTAATCCAGAACGTATTACGGTCAATAAAGGCGATGAGGTCACCATCTATTTAACCAACTTGGAACGTGCTCAGGATGAGACGCACGGGTTTACGGTAGATCACTATGACGTGCATGCATCTCTGGAGCCGGGTGAGACATCGACCATTAAGTTTATTGCAGATATCGAAGGGGTATTTCCGTACTATTGTACAGAATTTTGTTCAGCACTTCACTTGGAGATGATGGGGTATCTGATGGTAAAAGATCCCAATAAAAAGTATGTGAG
>JALUJE010000266.1 GCA_027057185.1 Helicobacteraceae bacterium
TCTTTTTTCTTCCAGAAAAAAGCTGCCGTGTTCATTTAAGTACCAAAAACCCAATGATGCCATATCTTTTAAAAAGCTGTCGCTCTCACTGGACGCAACGGCATGCATGATAGTCTCATACTCCGAAGCATCCAAAGCAAAAAATGCCGGAGTAATCTCCAGAGATTCCAGCACCTCCTTATCACTTCGTTGTGTTTCTACTTTAAAGCGCTTGATCTCTTCAATCTCATCATCAAACAAAGAGATACGATAAGGCGCAGCGGTATTGGGCACAAAAATATCAATAATATCGCCTCGAAATGAAACTTCACCCTCTACTTGCACCATATCGACAATACTATAACCCCAATAGAGCATACGTTCTTGAAATGCCTTTAATTCCAAAGTATCGGCAAAATGAAGATGCATGGAGTCCAACAGAGATTCGTCGGGAAATGCAAACAGCAGTGTTTTAAACGGTGAAATAACTATTGGCTTTACTTCTGCACGATAATATGCGCTTAAGGCACCAAAAAGTTGATGCAGCTCACTTTTGTACGAACGCAGATCTTCCAAATATGCGGCACGAAAATCAGGAAAAACAAGCACGTCACGCTCAAAATAGCGGCAGACATCAGCAAGAATTTCCGCTTCGGCACCATCTTCACAAAGCAATAGTTCAGGCATCATTTCCCGGTGTTGAGTTAGGTGTTCAAAAAAACGGCTGGCTATCATTACGGGCGCACTTCTGAATGCTTAATATGACTCTCACCGTCAAAAACGGCAGTCGGATCCACCACCAGTTTATTGGCGATTACCGTACCCAGAAGATACCCCTCACTCTGTATATAGACCTCATCGGCATCAATATTGCCTTCCACATGACCGTGAATAACAATACGGGTTGCCTGCATATCACCAAGAACATGACCGTTGTTTCCCACCGTAATCTCATGGTTGGATACAATAACCCCCTGAAGAGTGCCATCAATAAATAGTTCACAGATCAGTTTGAGTTCTCCCTTAAAATGAGCACCCTCTGTGATGATGGTAGTTTTATGATTTGGGACTGATTTTTTGTTATGATTTTTACCAAAGAGTGCCATGGGACCTTCTTCTCCTTTTCAAATATCGTTTCATAGTTTTCAACATTCCATTTAATAAAATTGTAAGCATTGAGTGCACGATCAACAAAACGTACTTCATAATGCAAGTGCGGTCCATTGCTTAAACCGCTGTTACCCGTATAGGCGATGAGATCGCCCTTATTCAGTACGTCACCCACTTTAACCGTATAACGTTCTAAATGACCATAATAGGTCTTAAAGCCGTAATTATGCACAATGCGTACCAATCGTCCATAGCCCTTACTCCATCCAACATAATCCACAACACCGTCTGCTTGTACATACACCGGCGTATTTTTAGCTGCTATGAGATCGGTACCTTTATGCAGACTCCGTTTGTTCGTAACCGGATGAATGCGGTATCCAAACGGGCTTGACACCCCTTTATATGCCACAGGAGAGCCGTTAGGAATTGACTGAAACATCAGTGCAATCTCCTCAGATGTCAAGGTTGCAAGCTCAATACGCTCCTGAACGCTCATATTTTGTGTCGGTGCAAGCCCAATGAGTCCTTCAATATTGTCGAGCCTGCCCTCAACTGTAGAAAGTTCTTCCTGTTTGGCCTGCAGTGTTTTTTGATTGTCTTGAATTGATGCCACCAAAACAGCATTTTTTTCATATGCCTTATCCATCAATTTCTGCATGGTTGTACGTTTTTCAACCATATCATCAATCACACTGTTTAAATAGATAATACCAAAAAGTGTCAAAATACCAATAGCGGCAAAAAGAATGGCACCATAGAGCAGTCCACTTTTGACACTATAGGGCAAATTTACCTGCTTTAAGCCTTTGTCATCATGAATAGTAATGGTAAAATGTTTACGCATACGCGCCCCTTACAAAAGCCTCTACAACTGCAAATGAGCCAAATACCAGATACGTTTTTTTGGCATCTACGGCACGAAAATCCTTATAGGCAATATGAAGCTTCCGAAGGGTCGCCTCCAAAGAGGAGTGTGCTACCATCCGTTCATCATCTACTGC
>JALUJE010000267.1 GCA_027057185.1 Helicobacteraceae bacterium
TGCCACCACCGCCACCACCGCTACACGAAAATGTAATTACTGATGCAGGAATTAAGAGTGTTGCTGCTAAAAGTTTTTTCATTTCCTAACCCCCAATTTAGTTATTGATTATTTCAATAAGTTTATTTGACTATGAGCCAATAAAGCACTATCATGCCTCCTACAAACTAACAATATACATAAGGGAGATCCTATGCTTTATACCAACAACGTAGTGTACCAAAGTACCGATGAAAATCAATATCGTATTCAATCCGGTGCGATTGCGATGATGGCGGCGGCATATGTCGTAACTCTGTATCTGCCACTGTTGTTGTTACTGTGCTATGACTTTGCCGTTCGCGCTTTTATCAGCAATAAGCTAAGTCCATTTTATCAGTTGTCACAGTGGATTGTGACACGTATATCCATCCCGGAGTATCGTGTCAGTGCGTCACCAAAACGTTTTGCTACTAAAATATGGCTAATACTCTCTCTTGTGACGCTCTATTTTACATTGAGCGGTAATGATGTTGTTGCACTTATCTTATCTGCTGTTTTGGTGCTTTGCGTGAGTGCCGATGCCCTTATGGATATCTGTGTCGGATGTCGCATCTATTCATTATTGAAGCGCTATAACATTACGATTACTTCTCTTAAAGAGTAGCAATGCACGAAAAAGCATATCGCAGTGTGATTAAGACCGTCTCGTGGCGTACTCTCGGTACCCTCGACACCGTATTAATCTCTTACATCATTACCGGAAGCTTTGCCATGGCAGCTTCTATCGGTTCTATTGAATTGGTGACGAAAATGATTCTGTACTATTTTCATGAACGGGCCTGGAATAAGATTAATATTGGTCGCATACCCCCGACCCAACATAACTATCAGATATAAAAGGATTCTTATGCAAAAACATATTGCAGCATTTAACCGACAGTTTAAAACATCAGGCATTGAAGAGATTCTGGAGTATTTTACGACAACCTATAATGGACGCATCGGCTTCTCCTCTAGTTTTGGAGCCGAGGATCAGGTACTCACCGACCTACTTCTCAAGCAGCAGACACCGGTAAAAATATTTACATTAGATACCGGACGACTTCCGTATGAAACCTATGAGGTAATGGATGAAACCAATAAAAAATACGGTATTTCCATAGATGTATATACCCCGGAGCGTTCTGATCTGGAACACCTTTATAAAACTCAAGGCGTTAACGGATTCTACGACAGTATTGAGAACCGTAAAGCATGTTGTCATGTCCGAAAAATTGCACCGTTGCAACGTGCACTGCAGGGACTCGATGTTTGGATTACGGGTCTGCGTCAAAGCCAGTCCGTCACCCGAGGCAATCTGGAACTGGTCGAATATGACGAGCAGTTCCAAATCATCAAACTCAATCCGCTAGCATTGTGGCGTGAATCAGAAATTTGGGATTATATTCAGCAGCATCATTTGCCGTACAATGCACTTCATGACAAAGGATATCCCAGTATCGGATGTGCTCCGTGTACCCGGGCTATAGCTGTTGGCGAAGATATTCGTGCCGGTCGATGGTGGTGGGAAAAACCCGAACATAAAGAGTGTGGTCTGCACGCTAAAACCGCATAGGAATTGATAATGAAGAAAGAGACAAAAGCAGCGCGGGTAGAGCGTATTAAACGTGAAAAAGACGGTCTGGATATCCTGCAGGATATTCATCATTATGCCCAGAGTCAACATGCCATTGATCCTGAAGATATTGACCGTTTAAAATGGTACGGGCTCTATACGCAAAACCGCTCACTGCAAGATGCACAGGATACAACCCAGTATTTTATGCTGCGTGTCAAACTTGAAGGCGGTGAACTTACCTTGAAACAGCTGGATATCATCGCGTATATCTCCGTAACCTATGCACGAAACAGTGCCGATTTTACCACACGCCAGGATATTCAATTTCACTGGATTCAAATAACAGATCTTCCCGAAATTTTTGCCCAATTAGCTTCGGTTGGTCTGAGTACACAACTTGCTGCGGGTGATTGTGTCCGTAATATTGTCTGTTGCCCGGTAAATGGCATTGATGCCAATCAAACTGCTGATGTCACGGAAATACTCGAAGAGCTAAATTGTGAATTTCGAAGCAATCCCCTCTTTTCCAATCTTCCACGAAAATTTAAAATTGGAATCTGCGGCTGTAGTCGACACTGTATTTCACACGAGATTCAAGATTTGACCTTTACGGCGCATACCCTAACAGGCGCTGAGACGCTTTTGAGCGTCACAGTCGGTGGTGGTCTGGGAAGCAATCGGCGTATTGCCGAGCACATTGGCTATATCCACAATCATCAGGTTCTCAGCGTTTCTAAAGCCGTTACCGAACTCTTTCGTGATTACGGCAATCGAGAAAATCGTTCCAAAGCACGTTTGGGACATTTGATAGCACAGTGGGGTATTGAGACCTTTGTCAGTACTCTTGAAAACCGACTCGGATTTCGACTCATCCAGCACGAGGCACCACGGTTTACCCCTTACGCGCAACGTACACATTTTGGTATTCATCAAAGTACGGTAGCGGGACAAAGCTATATTGGATGTGCCGTCAATAGTGGTCATATTGGAGGAAAAGCATTATTAGCATTGTCAAAGATTTTACATGTAAATTCAGCAGATGCCATTCGCGCTACTCCGACACAGAATTTTGTCGTTATCGGGGTTCCCAATGAACATACCTTAACACTGGCATCTTCACTCGAAGAGATGGGATTTAGTGCTTTTCCTTCCATGTTTAAAGCACGTACGTTGGCATGTACCGGACTGAATTTTTGTAAATTTGCCATCAGTGAGACCAAAAATCTCGCCCAGAATATTGTCAATCACCTCCAAAAGGAGTTTCCTAACTTTAGTGAACCCCTGAGTATCAGCGTCAATGGCTGCCCCAATGCCTGCGCACATCCTTATATTGTCGATATTGGTCTGTTAGGCTGTATGGTCAAAGACGATCAACAGCGAGTCAGTGGATTTGAACTGATTTTTTATGGACATCTCGAAGGAGATGCCAGCCATTTCGGCATCAAAAGCGGCATTAAAGTGACAGCGCAACGTGCGCCGTATGTCATCGCCGATCTTATACGGGAGTATCAGAGTCACGGCGACTATACTTTTAAGAGTTTTCTGCAACAGAAGGTCTCGTAAGCATCGCTACCGATGCCTGCAAGGATTTGAAAAAGTATTCAACATCTTCACACGTGTGTGTGTAGTGAAAGCCAATGCGAATCCAACCCGGTTTTACCATAAAATGCTCATTATCCTGATAGCCGAGCAGATCATGCCCGTAAGGACCGGCACAGCTGCACCCTGCACGTACCTGAATGTGGAATTGATCCGAAAGCACTTCGGCCAATGCATACGGATCAACATCGACAATATTAAAAGAAAAAATCGCCAGTTTATGATGGGTTTCTCGGCAATAGAGCTTCATATTTTCCATCTTCATAACCCACGTTTTAAAACATTGTTTCAGCAACGCTTCTTGTGCCACAATCCACTGCAATCCTACCTCATTGCGTAACTCGTACGCCATAGCCGCTTTAATAAACTGTAAAATCCCCGGCGTGCCGGCATCTTCTTTGGTTTCAAAATCTTCTTGAAACGTATGTGATGCCCGCGATACATACGAGACGGTGCCACCCCCGGCAAACGTCGGAACCTCATCGCAATCACACAGCTCTTTTCGAATAACCAACAATCCGCAGCTTCCTGGACCACCCAAAAGTTTATGTGGAGAGAGAAACATCACATCATAATGTCGCGCATCCAGATTCATATAGGGTGAGGAGGCTGCAGCATCAAAACAGACAATACCATCATGCGCTTTCATGATATCGTAAATCTCTTGAATCGGGTTAATCGTCCCGGTGACATTCGAAGCCGCGGCAAAACTGCCAAAGAGCTCTCGAGAGCTGTTTGCCTGAACCACTTCACGTAATACATCCAAATCAATGGTTTCTTCACTGTTAAGGGGAATACGTATCGTCTCACAGAGTGCCTCGCGAAAGCTCACCTCGTTGGAGTGATGCTCAAACGGACCAATAATAACCAGAGGAAGCTCGCTGCTCTTAGGCTGTATGCCATAACGTTTTTTTGTTGCCGGAGGAACATAGAGTCCCATCAGCTCCTGAAATTTTTTGATGGCTCCGGTCGCACCCGTACCACAGGGAATAATATAAAAATCATCTCCCGTGTTAAGTGTCTGCTTAAGAGATTCACGTGCCCGGTTATAGTGTTTCGTAATCTTCCGGGCATTGTATCCAATCTCCGAGTGGGTATTGGCATAATTTTTAAGTATCTGTTGGAGTCGCTCTTCAATGGGGCCATACGCCAATCCCGAAGCAGTAAAGTCTAAATAGAGGATCTCATCTTCTAGTATAATATTATTACGAATCTGTTCAATCATCATATAAGCCGGAGCTCAAATATCGTTCACCGGTATCGTTTAACATGGTAACAATAACCTTACCTTTATTCCCCTCTCGACCGGCAACACGTTCTGCAGCACAAACATTGGCACCCGATGAGATACCGACAATCAAACCCTCTTGATTTGCCAGTTTTCGCGAAACGGCAACCGAATCTTCATAACTGATTTTCAGCACTTCATCATAAATGTCGGTATTGAGCGCTTCAGGGATAAATCCAGCACCGATACCTTGAATTTTATGCGGTCCAGGCTGCCCACCGGAAAGTACCGGCGAGGCATCAGGCTCCACGGCAATAATCTGGATATCGGGATTGTGCTCTTTGAGTACTTCACCCACACCGGTAATACTACCACCGGTACCCACCGCAGCAATAAAAATATCGACCTTACCGTCAGTATCACGTAAAATTTCTTGCGCCGTAGTAGCACGATGTACTGCAGGATTGTCCGGGTTGGAAAACTGTTGCAACACTAACGCATTGGGGGTTTCGTCGGCAAGTTCCAATGCCTTGTCAACGGCACCTTTCATCCCTTTTTCCGGTTCGGTTAGCACCAGCTCCGCCCCTAATGCCGCCAAGAGTTTACGACGCTCCATACTCATAGAGCTGGGCATTGTTAATGTTAAGTTCAGTCCCAAACTGGCACAGACCATAGCCAAACCAATGCCGGTATTCCCACTGGTCGGTTCAATAATCTTGCTCTCTTTAGTAATCTCACCCCGTTTTAGCGCCTCATGAATCATGTTGTAACCGATTCGATCTTTTACCGAATGTGAAGGATTTAAAAATTCACACTTTCCTAAAATGGTGGTTTTGGTAGCATCGGAACTCGCATTGAGCTTCACAAGTGGTGTATTTCCAATAAGTTCGGTGACGTTTTTTGCATAATTCATGATAATTCTCCTTTATATGCTATAGCAAATCTGCTTTGAAACAAGTTGCTGATATTGTGTTAAATCTGCTAGTGAGAGCTCAAAAAGTGCTTCAAGCTCTTTGGTTTTTTCCTCATAAAATAGCGCTAATGCCGGATTTTTTGTGGGTGACTCCACAATACTCAACTGCCCTTCGAGTGCTTCAAAAATATCTCGAATAACAATCTCTTTTGAGTCTCGTGCCAGATGGTATCCGCCATGTGCACCACGGGTGCTGCTCACCAGACCGGCTTTACGAAGCGTTCCCAAAAGTTGTTCCAGATAGTTCTGCGGAATGTCGGCATGTTCAGATATCTCTTTAATCTGCACCGGTTTTGCACTTTTACGCAGGTGCAGTTCATACATTGCCGCCAACCCGTACAAACCTTTGGATGAAATCAGTGACATGCAATTACCCTAACGCTTTTGCCAGATCCTCAATCAAGTCATCAGCATCTTCAAGACCGACACTCAAGCGTACCAGTCCTTCAGTAACCCCTGCTTTGGCTAAATCTTCCGGAGGTACCTGCATGTGTGTCGTACTTGCCGGATGCGTAATAATCGATTTAGAATCTCCAATATTGACTACCACCGCAAATAGTTCTGTTGTATTTAAAACATGCTCCGCCGTCTCAAAATCGCCCACGTCAAAACTTAAAAGCCCTGATGCCATACCCTCTTTGAACTGCTCTTTGGCACGTTTATGATACAGATCATCATCAAGTCCCGGATAATTAACCTTCAGCACTTTAGGATGCGCCGCTAAATATTGTGCTACTTTTAACGCATTCTCGCTATGCTTTTTAATGCGTATTGCCAACGTTTCAAGCCCCTGAATAAAGAGCCAGGAGTTAAACGGTGCCTGAGCTGCACCAATATCTCGAATCAGTGACAGGCGAACCCGCAATGTAAAGATCGGAAACGGCAAGTCTGCATAAACGAGACCGTGATAACTCTCATCGGGCTCGTTAAACTGCGGATATCGTACATTACCAATGAGTTTATTATTTAATCCCTCGCGCTCAATAATGAGTCCACCAATAGCAAGTCCCTGACCGGTAATATATTTACTCGCGCTGTGCACAACAATATCTACCCCTTTTGTTAGTGGATTAAAAAGCATGGGAGTTGCCACCGTATTATCACAGATAGTGACCACATCATGTTTATTGGCAATAGCGGCAATTTTTTCGACATTGGCAATGGAGATATTCGGATTGGAAAGCGACTCGAAAAATACGGCCTTGGTTTTGGCATCAATCAGTGCTTCAAGATCATCGGCACTATCACTGTCAAAAATTTTTGCCGTAATACCAAAACGCTTCATAGTATGGGTCAAAAGTGTCGTTGCACCACCGTATATTTTCTCTGCAACAATAATATTGTCACCGGCTTCGGCAAGATTGGCAACGGCATTAAAAATAGCCGCTTGACCACTTGAGGTCGCAATAGCCGCCGCACCTTTTTCCACCGCAGCAATACGAGTCTCTAAAATCTCGGTAGTGGGATTGTTCAACCGGGTGTAGATGGGTCCTAACTCTTTGAGCGCAAACAGATTAGCAGCCCGTTCAGCCGTTTTAAAGTCATACGCAGTAGTTTGGTACAAAGGAACCGCCATGGTACCTAAGCCCTCTTGATGATATCCGCTGTGAAGTGCTAACGTCTCTTGATTCAATTGTGTTCCTTTTGTTGTGATCGTGACAGTATAGACT
>JALUJE010000268.1 GCA_027057185.1 Helicobacteraceae bacterium
AAGATTTGATTTTTAAGATAAATTTTTCATGGGAGAGTCGTAAATACTCACCAATAAACATGACACCCTGAAGATTGATGATTTTATCGGCAATGACGGTTGCAATAATTTCACGTTTGACCGGATGGGCATGGATCTCATGTTCATAGACACTGACAAAAGATTTGGGAAAATATTTGTAGAGATATTGCACGGCATAGGGTTCATCAATAAAAGAACTCTCCAGCAAAATATTTTTTATAAATATTTTGGAATACGAGAGTAATGAGCTTAATATCGGGCGAATGATCGCCCCTTTTTTATCGATAATTTCATGAATGTTTTCGTCTTTTGGGATGAGAAAATCGCGCCGGTTGAAGTTTGAAACATTGCACTCTAGTACACTGATGGTAGCCATAAACTCTTGACGATATTTTTGACTCAACAGGGCATCACGTGAAATTGCCAGGGCTTGGTAGTAGTTATTCCACAAGACCATATTGACCACTTGATCGGTAAGTGAATGCAGGAGTGCAGAGGACTCACTGGCACTTAGCAGCTGTTTCTCTTGCAGCATATTGAGTAAAATTTTGAGATTGACCTCATGGTCGGAAGTATTGACTCCGGCGGCATTGTCGATACCGTCGAGGTTAAGATTACCGCCGTTAAGCGCATACTCAATACGGGCACGTTGTGTCAACCCGAGATTGCCCCCTTCACAAATGACGTCGGCTTTAAGGTCACAGGCATCATTTCGTACAGCTTCATTCTGTTTGTCGCCGATATCCAGATTGCTTTCATCCGAACTTTTGATATACGTTCCCACACCACCGTTAAATAGAAGCTGAACTTTCATGCACAGGAGTTTGCGTGCCAACTCTTCACCACTCATCACTTTTTTGCTGGAGCCGATCATTTTTTTGATGGCATCAGAGAGCACGATTTCCTTCTCGGAGCGTTTGAAGACACCGCCGCCCGGGGAGATTAGTGCAGTGTTATAGTTACTCCAGCTACCGTTTTTGGCGTGAAAGAGGCGTTGACGTTCTTTATAGGACGTTTGGGGATTGGGATCGGGGTCAATGAAGATCTCTTTATGAGAGACGGCACCGAGCAGTTTGAACTGTTCGGAGGCCAGGAGCCCGTTACCAAAAACATCTCCGTTCATGGAGCCGATACCCACAACAGTAATACTCTGCTTGTAAAAGTCAATGCCTTTCTCAATAAAAAAGCGTTGTGAGGACATGAGTGCCCCCTTGGCGGTAATGCCCAATGCTTTATGGCTGTACCCATTGGATCCTCCACTGGCAAAGGCATCTCCCAGCCAAAAACCGCGTTCCATGGCAATGGCATTGGCGACATCACTCATATTGGCGGTGCCCTTATCGGCGGCTACCACAAAATAGGTGTCGTCATCATCATAAATCACCATATGTTTGTGATGGATGACGGTTCCTTTTTTAAGATTATCTACGAGATCAAGAAGATTGTGAATGAACATGCTGTAGATCGTGGTAAAATATTCTTGGGTGATAAGGGCGCGCTCTTTATGAATGACAAACCCTCCTTTGGCTCCATCGGGAATAATGATGGAATTTTTCCCCTGTTGTGTAATCATGAGAGATTTAATCTCCTGACGGTAGTCATCATGTCGATCACTCCAGCGTAGACCGCCTCGGCTGATGGCGCTCATACGCAGATGCACGCCACTAAATTCTCGGTGATAGACAAATGTTTCGATTTTAGGCTGAATCCCTTTGAGGTTCTGTGCAAAATAGGCACAGTCGATTTTAAAAGCAATGCTCTCTCGTGATAAAAAGTAGTTGGTTCGAGTTAGCGCGCGCAACAAGGAGAGCGTCAGCTTTAAAATCTTGTCTTCCATAATATCGGGAATTGTTTTAATTGCATATTCAATCTCGGTTTCTATGCTCTTTAACGTACGCTCCCGCTTTTTGAAAGAAGGGTCAAATTTACATGTAAAATAGCGAATAAATAGTGCCGAGAGTTGATGGTGGGTAATGAGTGTGTGTAAGATGGTATTGTGGTTAATGGCGAGGATACTCTGGTTGAGATACTCAATAATGGCACGCAGTAACGAGACCTCGCGAATGGAGAAGTTCTCTTCATAGACCATGGCAAAAATTTTACATCGCCCTAAACCTTTTCCAAGCAGGGCATCGGTAATAATGGATTCAATATTGCTTTGCGCCCGTTGCATTTTGGCGGATTCTTCCAGAACAATATTGAATTTGGTCACGTAAATGGATGTCTTGGTATCTTCGAGTCGGTAGGAGACCTCATCAATAATCGTAAAACCAAAATCATGTAAAATGGGCATGATATCGGACAGATAGAGCACTTTTAGCGAAAAAATACGAATAAACGTCGTATGTGGCAGTAGTGCAATACGAACAACAATATGCTCTTTATTCAGGCGCTTGAGTAAGCTAGGATCAATGGTAATATCGTCATGATTGAGCAGCTGGGAACAGACTGCCTCAAGATTTAAGTTGGTTGTCATTATCACTCCGGATGGGGTCTTTTGCGAAATTGCCGTATTGACAGTTTACACAATATTGATTACAATTCAATGAGATAATAGCATGATATAGCACTTTTAGATACAACAGGGTACAGGGCAGAGAGATGAGACGAGGAGATCGGCGAGCATATTCCAAAAAAAAAGCTATCTTTTTTTTTGGACTGGAAATAGTACTGTATATGATAGTGGCGTATATTGTCTCTTTCGGCGGTAGCTTTATCTACATTGGAGTGCTGGTGTTTATTTTGCTGATTGCCATCTCTTTTGGACGCCTTAATAAAATCATACAACGAACCAACCGCCACAAGCGTATTTTTGACGATGAATAGTCCGTGTTCACACGAGCGAGAGAAACTTTTTTAGACCGCGTTTGGCATGGGTGTCGAGCTCGTAAGAGATGTAGGAAAGATAGTGTAAAATGTCATGCGGGGCAATATCGGTACGTTGAGATGCCGCGTGTAAAATATAGTATGGAATTTTAACCGGGCGTTTTAAAAAATTTTTGCTTAAGCGTTTCATATAGCGGTGATGTGAGTGGTAGCATAGCAGTGCAAAAACGAACGGAAGGGAGTAGCGTTCATACCATAGGGCAGCCAAGTCAAGGGACTCTTGGTTGCTGAGACGGTATTTGAGTGCACGATCTCCAATCAGAACCTCTCCGCTTACATGTAAAATTTGTGCCAAAATATTGGAGGTGGCTGAGGCTGTATCGTCTTGAGGTACTTTTGAGGGAATGAGCAGGACGCTTAAGACCTCTTTTTTGGCAATAATACCCAAAGGAGCATAGCGATGTTTTTTTGCCTTAATACTGGAGATAAATGCCGCATTGACGCGACGGCGTGAAAAAGATGCGTTAATCTTAGACGGTACACCGGTATGGTAATGGCTAATTTGCGCATAGTGTTGTGATGCGGCATATCGTTTCATAAAGACATGAAACGGCAGAAGATTGAGGTACTCGATTTTTCCAAATATCAATCAGCTGCTCCTCTTTTTAAAACGCATTGTATCTGCGTAAAACTAAAAACTTGATATAATCGGTTTAATTTATTATGAGGTTGTTGTGATGGTACATATAGAATTTTTAGGACCCATGAACAAAGAGAGTCTGGATATGGAAGCATCAACGCTTCAGGATGTTGCTGAACGTCTGAATCAGGATGACGAGGTGAAAGCGTGGTTGCAAACGTGTGCGGTAGCGGTGAACGATATGTTGGTTTCTTCATTGGATACTCCGCTAAACCCAGGTGATAAAATCTCTCTACTGCCTCCGGTTTGTGGAGGTTGATGTGCTCGAACTGTATGACAATGCTCTTAATGTTCCTGAGATTTTAATGCGTTGGTATGGTGATGAGGCGCAGAATAATTACGGTGCATTCATCCCTTTTGTTGGAACAGTACGTGAAGAATCAGGTATTGAGGGTTTGAGTTTTGATATTTACGAACCCATTTTAGATCGCTGGTTTGAGGCGTGGCAGGCACGGGCGAAAGCCGAGGGTGCTATGGTTAAAATGGCACACAGCAAAGGAGATGTCAAGGTGCATGAATCTTCTTATATTGCAGCGATATTTTCGCCGAAACGCCGCACAGCATTGGAGCTGATTGGTGCTTTTGTAGAAGACTTTAAAGCCAGTGCACCCATCTGGAAGTATGATCTTAAAGATGGTGAACGCCTCTATGCCAAAGATCGTTCTACACCCATTTCAGGCAGTGGGTTATTAGGAGCGGTACAATGAGTTATATGTCATATGAGGTATCACAAAATCTTTTGCAGCGGTTAGATGTTGGGACGGTGCGAACCGAAAAAGTTTTTTTAAGTGATGCTTTGGGACGGGTCTTGTGTGACGATATTATTGCTGATGAGCATGCGCCAAAGTACCCGACATCGGCCATGGATGGTTATGCACTGCGTCATGCGGATCTGGCACTGGGACGTCTAAAAATTTTGGGAGACAATCCTGCCGGTAGTGCAAATGATCTTGAAGTTTGTGAAGGTACTTGTATCAAGACGTTTACTGGTTCGGTAATGCCTCAGGGTGCCGATACTCTGATTCAGATTGAAAAGGTCAGTGTCGATGGCAATACCATTACCATTGACGAGTCTGTTGTACTAGGAGAGAATATTCGCCCTGTGGCAGAAAGTTATCGAAAAGGTGAGGTGCTCATTGCCGCCGGTACGCGGCTGGGCTTCGCTGAAATTGGTGTTCTTGCGGGGCTGAACAGGGTTATGGTGCCTGTGGCGCAGCAACCTCGTGTTGCCATTGTCTCCACCGGTAGTGAAATTTTAGATTTAGGTGAATTGCCACACACTGCATCACAGATTCGCAGTACCAATAATTACACGACTGAAGCGTTGGTACGTATGGCTGGTGCACGGGCGGTTCAGTTAGGAACCATCTGTGATGATAAGGAGTCCATTACCCGAGGGTTTGAAAATGCGTTAGCTTCAGCAGACGTGGTTATCAGTACCGGCGGAGTGAGTGTCGGCGATTATGATTTTGTCAAAGAGATTATTCCACGTCTGGATGCCGAGGTGATTGTTAGAGGGGTGAAGATTAAACCCGGACAGCATATTATCATTGCTCGCAAAGAGGATAAATTTATACTGGCACTTCCCGGATTTGCCTACTCTTCTACGGTAACATGTATCTTGTATGCCATTCCCTTGATTAAACGCTTGTTAGGATTACCGGGTCATTTAAATGTTGTCGAGGCTATTTTGAAAAGACCGTTTGTTAAACGCTCAAAAAAGAGTGAGTTTACTGCCTGTAATCTTACTTTTGAAGCGGGATGCTACTGGGTTGACTTTGATGATAAAAAATTGGGAAGCAGTGCTATTTTAACCAATATGCTTCACAATGCTGCCTTAATGATGACGCGTGAAGATGACGGTGACTTAGAGGCGGGCACGAGTGTTCAGGTGCTTACATTGGAAAAATTTTAAAGGCTGCTCGAGACCGGTAAAGAAACGTAGTGCTTCTCTTCTTCGCCGGTAATTATTGGATTATGATTTATGTTTTTCAAACATAATATAATCAAGACTAAACTTCCCTGCTCCATGGGTGAGAAAAATCAACAAGAACATCGTATAGTATAAGGGAATTTCGTAACCATTATCTCCGGCGGAAAACCCATTGGGTAGATGGACGGTTACAATGGCGACAAGCATAACAACAATAAGTGGAATAGCGATAATTCGTGTTGCAAATCCCAACACAAGAAAAAGCACCCCAACAATTTCAGTGGTTGCAGCCATATAGGCGTTGAGTGTCGGTAATGGAATACCAATGGAACCAAACCACTGTGCTACAGAATTGATATCACTCCATTTTCGTATTGCCGGTTCATAAAAACCATAGGCAACAATGAGACGTGCTATCAGCAGTGAGAGGGATTGAAAATGTGCACTTATTTGGGAGAATTTTACATAGAATGGTCTTATTTGCATGAGAGACTCCTTACATTGGGTCTATTTTGTGGCAGTAAAATAGATTAACTGCATTTACCTTTGCCACATTTGTCACTTGATGCGTGAAGTGTACTGACACTTATTCCTGTGACCAGCAGCATACTTAGTGCTAACAAAGATATTGGTAATACGTTCATAATAGTATCCTTTTTTTGATATAGACAAGTATAACATAAGAATAAGTTTTTTTTATGTAACATATGTTACACACAGGCGCGTGTTTCTCAATACTGTTTTGTAACAATAGTCACAGACAAGATCCATATTTCCATATATACTATAATGAAAATTATGCATAAAGGCAGGGTGATCGTATGAAGCAGTTCCCATTTTATAATAAGCTTTCCAAAGGAGCCAAGGCGCTACTGGCATCTCATGCAATGTCAGTGACTATGCCGGCTAAAAAGGAACTTTTTGTTCAAGGTGATCAATGTAAAGATATATTGTTTTTGACGGAAGGCTCAGTACGGGTCTATCGTCTGCACGAGTCAGGACAAGAAATTACCCTCTATTTTTTAGAACCGCTAGAGCAGTGTAATGTAAATTTAAACAGCGCATTTACCAACACTCCTGCAGCAGGAACGGCAGTCAGCGAGAGTGATATTCAGGGGTTTATGATTCCTTCTCAGGTAGTTAAAACACTCTATACTTCCGAGATGGTGTATCAGCAATATGTTTTTGAACTCTTTGCCCGAAGAATGGCAGGTATTGTTGAACTTGTTGAGGATGTCCGTTTTGAAAAAATGGACAAACGTTTGCTCGATTGGCTTCGTAATGAAAACAGTATGCACATCACCATTACTCATGACAAGCTGGCATCTCATCTGGGTACCTCACGAGAAGTTGTCAGCCGCCTTTTAAAAGAGTTGGAACACAAAAATATTGTGAAACTTGGTCGGGGGCAGATAACGCTGTTGTAATCTATTGAAATTTTTTTACCACGAGAGACAATTAAGACATGATGTTGTATCATTTTGGTTAGTAGGGTAACAGAATATCGGTGTATCTCGTTGCTATAATGG